>JAQUYJ010000103.1 GCA_028691905.1 Bacilli bacterium | reverse complement strand
GTGTTGGATGAGGAACAGCTTGATTATATTTCTGAGCAATTCCCTTACCAGGATGCAAGATCCATTATTGAATGGCGATCCAGTCAGCAGCAGGCAGCCTGTTTATATGTATCCCAGGTCCCCTCTGTTATTCGTTTTTATCAGGCACGCAATAATCAGATTCAGTTGTTGGATGCATCGGTTAAAAAAACACAGAAATTTTCCATAATTGATTTACGTGAAGAAATATTGGAAAACGAAGAAGCGATCCTGACAAAACCGGTAAAACTGGCGATTCAACAGGCAATGCAGGAACATAAAACTTCTTTGCTGATTGTCAATAACAAAGCATATTCAACCATGATATCCTGTCGGGAATGCGGTAAAGTATACCGCTGTCCCAAATGTCATATTCCTTTGAGCGAAGTGAAAGGAAAAATTAAATGCAATTATTGTGGCTATCAAATGCCTGTCCACGAATCTTGTTCGTGCGGAGCAAATGAAAAAAAACATTTGGGATTCGGTTTGGAACAGGTTTTTCAAAAACTGAGTTTTATTTTTCCCCAGGCAAAAATCGTCCAGTTTGATGCCCAAGCAGTCCAGTCGATTGAAGATTACCAGGAATGGATTACACAGTTGGAAGAAGGTCAAATCGATATTTTGCTCGGTACAAACGTTTTGACAAAGATTATGCAATATGATACTATAAAGGTAGTTGGATTTCTCGCCATTGATCAATATCTAAACAGTGCTGATCATCGGGGAGCAGAGAAAACCTATCAATTGATTGCGAAAATGGATGCTTATCCTGAAGTCTATATTCAGACTTTCTATCCTGCCCATTACGCAATCATCAAGGCAATGCAACATGATTATTATGCGTTTTACGAAATGGAAATCGAACAGAGATCGCTTCTTCAATATGAACCGTTTTCTGAAATGAATCGCTTGATTGTGAGTGGTCCCTATGAAAAACTCTTTCATTTTGCCTATTATTACCGAAAAGCACTTTCACATATTCCAAATGTCACAGTTTTAGGACCCTTGTATGACTATAAAGCAAAAGGTGTAAAGTGTATTATAAAACATAACAATCTGCCTTTGGTTATAAAAATACTTCAGGATGCAATGAAAAATTTTCAAGACGATTTGCTTCAGATCCGTTTTGAGCGTTATCCGAAAGGAATGTGATGATTTGAAAATCATTTTTATGGGAACTCCCCTTTTTGGAGCTAAAATATTGGAAAGTCTGCTTTCCTGCCATGAAATTGTTTTGGTTGTGACACAGCCTGATAAAACAGTTGGCAGAAAAAAGGAACTGCAAGCCAGCCCAGTCAAACAACTGGCAGTCAGGCATCAATTGAAGCTGTTTCAACCGCACAACTGCCGTCAGGATAACCAGATGATATTGGATACACCTGCTGACTTGATTGTTACAGCTGCCTATGGTCAATTCCTTCCTCAGATTGTTTTGAATCATCCAAAACAAAAAAGCATTAATGTCCATGGTTCTTTGCTCCCAGCCTATCGGGGAGGAGCTCCCGTCCAGCGTGCAATAATGAATGGGGATACGATAACCGGGATTACAATTATGTACATGGCATCCAAAATGGATGCCGGGGATATCCTCTATCAGGAAGCAATCTCCATTCCCAATGATAAAAATGCTGATTGGCTGTTTGATGCTTTGGGCACATTGGGTGCAAAATTAATCAACCCAATTATCCATCAGCTTGAAAATAATCTCCTCACACCGCAAAAACAGGATGAGGGGAAAGTAACCTTTGCCCCAATTATCAAAAAAGAAGAAGAACAGTTGAATTTTGCCTGTCCAGCCCATCAAATTTATAATCAGATCAGGGGGCTTGCCAGCAATCCAGGAGCATATTTTCGTTTCGAAAACGAAATATTCAAAGTTTATCAAAGCAAAAGAATGGACCGAAACCACCATCAGGTACCCGGTACGATTATCCGGGCTGATAAATCAGGTCTGCTTATTGCCTGTGCGGATGAGAGTGCCCTTTTAATAGAGGAGCTGCAACCGGAAGGTCGAAAAGTCATGTCTTTCCGCGATTATTACAATGGAAAAGGTAAATATATATTTATAGAAAACAGGAGAATCCTATGAAACCAAAAGTTTATTTTTCAAGAGAAGAAATGTTTACATTGAACCGCGACCGCTTATTGGAACGTGGAGTAACACTGCGCGATATTGCAGAAATTGCATTCAAGCAACAATCCAGGTACAATGACAATATTTCGATGACAATGTGTATGGAGAGTGTTGAAAAAATTTTGTCCTTCCGTGATATTTTCCACATTGTGCAACTGGGAACAGAAATTGACCGCTTAACGGAACAAAAAGCTTTTCGTTCCCCAATCCAGGATATTATGCAAGCTGATTTAGGAATGTTTGGGATTGATGAAATTTTTGGCTTGGATGTGGCCAGTAATTATGGAACCATTGGTCAAACCAATTTCGGTGATATCGATGTCAATAAACCCGGAATCGTTAAAAAATTAAATGATGACGGGAAAAAAAGCCAATGTCACACCTTCCTTGATGATATTGTCGGTGCAATTGCAGCAGCTGCCAGTACGAGGGTCGCTCAAATCATCAGTGAAGAAGAAGCAAACAAAGATATGCATTACACTTCCATTCGCTTGGATATTTAGGAGGAAATCATGCAAGTTGAACTGACTCCCGGTCCCCTTCTCGATCAAAAAGGAAACCTGGTGCAAGCCGGATATGCGAAACAACTGGTTAAAGACTATGACCGTCGTGCTATCAAGGCAGCAAAACATCGCATTAAGGAATGGGACTATTATTTTATAGGTAACAGTAAATACGGTATTGCTTTAACGATTGCTGATAATTCTTATATGGGATTGGTCAGTGTTACTTTTTTTGATTTTGCGAAGCGAACAGAGCATACCAAGACAGCAATGACGATTCTGCCGATGGGTAAATTGAATTTTCCGAGTACTTCCCAAAAAGGCGATCTCTTTTTTGAAAACAAAGAGATGAAATTGAGTTTTTTAAATGACGGAAAAACCCGTCATTTAGTCTGTCAAATCGATCATTTCCTAAATGATATGAAATTACAGTGTGATATTACGCTGAATGAAACACTAACTGATACAATGGTTATTGCAACACCATTTGATAAACCGCAGCATTTCTACTATAACCAAAAAATCAACTGCCTTCTGGCTAACGGCAATGTCCAAATCGGATTGGAAAATTACAATTTTGATGCTGCAACCGGTGTGTTAGACTGGGGCAGAGGGGTTTGGACTTACCAAAATACGTGGTATTGGTCCAGTCTTTCTGCTATCCAAGGCAAAAAAACAATTGGTTTTAATTTGGGCTATGGTTTTGGAGATACTTCCAAAGCGACAGAAAATATGCTTTACTATGATAAAAAAGGGTATAAAATTGATCAGGTTTGGTTTCAAATTCCAACCAATGCGAAACATCAGGACGATTATATGCAACCCTGGCATTTTACTTCCAATGATCAAAGCCTGGATTTGAGCTTCCATCCCCTTCTTGACCGCCATTCCAATACCTCTCTTGGTGTCATATCTTCCCTTCAACATCAGGTTTTTGGTTTGTTCCGGGGCTGGATACGAATTGATAATAAAAAAATCGAAATCACTGACTTATTGGGTTTTGCGGAAAAAGTAAAAAATAAATGGTAAATAAAAAACTTCTATTTTTAATAGAAGTTTTTATTCCCATTTTGCGTATAATATAATATCCCCCGTTGTCTTTGCTGGAAGAATCAAATACGATGCTGTGCTGAAATCTTCTTCCAGGTACCAACCGCCAAATTCGAAACCATCCTTGATGGGAAGCGGAAGGCTGACAGGAAGTGTATAATTGGAATAGACAACCGGCACTTGATTGATGGGAAGGGCACCGCCATTCAAATCATATATAATCGAATATTCTTCAGCATAGGAAATGATTTGTACGAGAATATACCGTTTTATCTGCGGATAATTGGTAAGGGAAGCAACAATCATTACTTCACCGGAAGCAATCCCCTGAAAAATGCTGCCTTCCTGTGTAAGGAGAGTGGCATCCCCAATTACATAATGGACCTGGTCAGCATTTTGGTTGGTAATCGGAGTCAATGTAAAAGTTTCCATCAATTCAATGGTTATCGTTG
>JAQUYJ010000006.1 GCA_028691905.1 Bacilli bacterium | reverse complement strand
ATTTTTCCTGCGGGAATTTCATATAAATTTTTTTGATATGGATAGCGATACTGTTTTACCAACGCAATTTTATTTTCGTGAAAGGCAAGTATTCCAACTCCCCCCGGATGGTAAACAACTTCTCTTTTAGCTAATTTTTTGTTAGGCAATTCTACTGTATCTTCATGAACACAAATAATTTTACCATTGTAAACTTGTTTTGTTGCAATTTGCTTTTCCTCTAATTTCATCAGGTACCATCCTTTTTTTAGCTTTCAAATACGAATCCTTGATTTAATTATACAATTTTTAAGTTAAAATACCAAGAAAAAAGGAGCTTACGCTCCCAGCAAATCTATTATTGTCTGAATTCCTGTTTTCTTATCTGCAGAAGTAACCAAAATAGCTGGTACTTTTGTTTTTGATTGAATGTCCTTTATGTGACGGGATAAATGGGTGATTCCTACTTTATCACTTTTAGTTGCAACTATTGCAATGGGAAGGGCTAAATAGCGCAAATAATCTAAAGTAAGTAAATCGTCCTTTGTTGGTCCCACTTTTGTATCCACCAATAAAAAAACTTTCTTGATGTTCGAATTATTTGTTAAATAGGTTTCAATAATATTGCCAAATTGAATTCTTTCATCAAGACTTTTACTGGCGTACCCATATCCCGGTACATCAATTAGGTAAAATTTCTGATCAATTAAATAGAAATTAATCGTTTTTGTTTTTCCGGGTTTGGATGAAGTTTTCGCTAATAATTTACGATTTGTTATTGCATTGATTAAACTGCTTTTTCCAACATTGCTTCGTCCCAAAAAAACAAATTCCGGAAGATTATTGTGATTTGGAAATTGGCTTTTAGTTACTGCACTTATAATATATTCACATTGATTAAACATATAAAACCTCTTAAAAAATCCCTTTAAGGGATTAATGGATGTGTATTCGATAAGCCTTATTCTGTTCTTTTTTCAAAAGTGATAATCATTTATCTTAGCATATAGCTATCGCAAATTAATTCGGATTCTCTATTGCGATTCCCCTACCAAATTTGGGTTTCTAGCTTATGGGGTTTACCCGTTCCACTTTTAAGTTTCCTTAAAACTCGTCTCTGTGGCACTTTATGAGAATACACCATTTAACAGGTTATCTTCTCGCCGTCACCAATCCCTTGGTGCCCTAATTTTCATTAGGCATAAACACTACAGCATCACAGCTGTGCTAGCAAGGACTTTCCTAACGCAAAAGCGCTCGATTATCTGAATACATTTTATTATACCACATGAAAAGCGAAAATGTCAAAAAGAAAACGAAAACGTATTTTTTTGCTTTCATTTTTCGTTTTCGTTTTATAGTGTAAGTACTTTATAATGATGAAGCACGTGAAGTGCTTTTAAAGTAATAAGACGACTTGGCTGATTCTTACTTTCCATTTCAAAATGAATATTCCCTGGTAAGATGTTTTCCAAATACCACCATCCTTCAAATTTCTGTTTGGATAGAATCCAATCAAAAAGGGGTTGAAATGCCGGTTGATATGGAATATCTCTTCGGGCTAGATAGGAAGCCATTCTAAGTAAATCATAACGATATCGACTGGGATAAGTAAGTTGTGTTATTTTTTTATCTGTAGAGTTCATAAAAAACCGTTGCTCGATCAAGTAATTGATTGCTTTTTCTTCAGCATTCAATAAATCTTCAGTTCGGTAGGAAGGTCTTCTTAAAAGACATTCTCCGATTCCTTCAAGAACACAGATGGTTACCATCGGTGTATATACTCCCCGGGATCCTGCTAAATCAAATTGTCCGGTTGGTTCTTGCCTTGCAAGAATGGAATCAATAAGACGGTGGATATTTTCCTCACAACCATCAAAATAGGCACTGTAATTTAAAGCCATCCCATCTATTGCAAGATCGCTTGGGTGATCGTATTTTGACAAATTTAAACTACCTTCTTCTTTTTGACAATCTTGGAACATTTGCTTAACCATTTTACAGCACGCAGGTTCATTGCGACTGATTTCCAAGTTTTTTAAATCCAAAAGTGTATAATGTGTGCACGTCCATTTAGGTTGATAATAGTAAAGTCCCCAATGACCTATTTTATTTTGACATGCCAGAAATCTTGCTCCATACCCTTCTTGTGAAATCCGCTCTTGGTACTGCGCTAAAATTGTAGAATCCTGAGGAAAAAGATACTTATAAACCCCATATTGAATTGATATATCCCCTGCCAATAACCATTGCACAATATTCATAATGATACCCCTCTGTATTATTATATCATAAAACAAAAAACTCCATAAGGAGTTTTTTTTAGAAAGGTTCTTTTGATGAATCTGTCATTATTTCGTGGTTTTTTTATTTGCTTGGTAAAGCTGCTTTTCGAGATAATTTAATTTTTCCTGTTTTTTCATCGATACCAATTACTTTAACGATAATTTCATCATTGACTTGAACAACATCTTCAACTTTTTTGACTCTTTCTCTTTCCAATTCGGAAATATGAACCATTCCTTCTGTACCAGGCCATAATTCAACAAAAGCTCCAAAATCGGCGATTTTCACAACTCTTCCTGTATAAACCTTGTTCAGCTCTGCTTCACGGACAATGTCTTCAATTTTCTTTGCAGCAAGTTCAATCCATTTTCGTTCAGTGTGCATAATAAATACACGGCCATCTTGTTCAATATCGATTTTTACATTATTGAATTCATTAATAATTTCTGTAATGATTTTACCACCGGATCCGATTACATCGCGGATCTTGTCTGGATTGATTCGTAGTAATTTAACTTTAGGAGCATAGGGGCTTAACTCATCCCGATAAGTAGAAATGGTATTCAACATATGTCCCAATATCGTCATTCGGCCTTTTTTAGCTTGGGCAAGCGATTCACGAATAATTGTTTCTGTGATACCTTCAATTTTTATATCCATTTGTAGAGCAGTGATACCGTCTCTTGTCCCTGCCACTTTGAAATCCATATCTCCCAAATGGTCTTCCATTCCTTGAATATCGGTTAAAATGGTATATTTATTGTCTTTGGTAATTAAGCCCATTGCAATTCCGGCAACGGGAGCTTTGATAGGGACACCGGCTGCCATTAACGCCATTGTTCCAGAGCAAATGGAAGCTTGAGATGACGAACCATTTGATTCTAAAATCTCACTGACAACACGGATTGTGTAAGGAAATTCTTCTTCTGATGGAATAACCTGCAGTAAAGCCCGTTCAGCCAATGCACCATGCCCTACTTCCCGTCTTCCCGGTGATCCATAGCGACCAGTTTCCCCTACACTGTATTGTGGGAAATTGTAGTGGAACATGAATCGTTTTCCTTCTTCCACGCCAAGTCCATCGATAATCTGAAATTCACCTAAAGAGCCCAGTGTAACAACACCTAAACTTTGTGTTTGACCACGAGTAAACAATGCGGAACCATGTGTTCTTTCCAAGATATCCACCCGGGAAGATAACGGTCTGATTTCATCTACTTTTCGGCCATCGGGTCGTACTTTATCTTCTGTAATCAAACGTCGAACTTCATCTTTAACAATGGATTCCAATACATCTTTGGCAAAGCGCAATTTCATTTCTTGCTCTTCATCGTTTTTCCATTGTTCAGTCAAATGTTCTATTACCTGTTCATTGATTGCATCAATTTTCGCATAACGTTCTAATTTTTCCTTGATAACAATGGCTTTAATTAAATCTTTTTCTGCCATTGATTTTACTAAATGCACAATATCTGCAGGAACTTCATATAAATCGACAATGACTTTTTCTTTACCACATGCGACAACGATTTCTTCCTGGAAAGCAACCAAACGTTTGATTTCTTCATGACCAAACATTATTGCTTTTAACATATCTTCTTCACTTACTTCTTTTGCACTGGATTCCACCATATTAATAGCATGTTTTGTTCCAGCGACTGTCAAGTTGATATCTGATTGTTCCAATTCTTCAACAGTTGGATTTATAATATATTCACCATTAACTCGGCCGACAACAACTCCTGCAATTGGGCCGTTAAATGGAATATCTGATATCATTAGAGACAGCGAAGATCCAAACATGGCTGCCATTTGACTGGAACAATCCGGATTTGCACTTAAAACAGTATTGATTACTTGGACTTCATTACGGAAGCCTTCTGCAAATAAAGGTCGAATAGGACGATCTATTAATCGCGATGTCAATGTTTCATGTTCGGATGGGCGTCCTTCACGCTTTAAAAATCCACCGGGAATCTTCCCAGCAGCGTATAGTTTTTCTTGATATAAAACCATTAACGGAAAAAAGTCGGAAGTAGATACGTTTTTACTGAATACTGAAACAGATAGTACTGCAGTATCATTATAACGAACCAGTACAGCTCCATTTGCTTGTTTTGCCACTTCTCCTACTTCAGCAATTAATTTTCTCGTTCCTTGGATATATTCAAATTTTTTTATTTCACTCATTCATAATCTTCCTTTCTTCTTGATAAAAAGGGTAATTTCTTACCCTTATTTTCTTAAATTCAATTTTTTAATGACTTCACGGTAACTGTTTACATCTTTATTTTTCAAGTAATTTAATAAATTACGACGATGTCCAACCTTCTTCAATAAACCACGACGGGAATGGAAGTCATGAATGTGCTGATTTAAATGTTCATTCAGGCGGTTAATTTCGTTTGTTAGAATTGCAATCTGCACTTCAACAGAACCCGAATCTTTTTCACTTTTTCCAAATTCACTTACTAAACGTGCTTTTTCTTCTTTTGAAATACATGACATAATGTATATCCTCCTTATTTTTATTTTTGCCTACCACCGCGAATAACGTTGGAGAGTCGTTAATCATGGTCTTAGGTCATAACTATTATACCACATCAACCTTGAAAAGTAAATTTTTTTCTTAGAGTTTTTCGAGCATTTGATATAAAAATTGATTGCTTGCCTCAGCTGCTTTTTCCATATTGGTTTGAAAACTTTCCTCTTCTTTTTTGCTTCCAATAATATCACTTATTGCACGTATCGCTAAAAACGGGATATTGAAAAAATAGGCACTTTGAGCAAAAGCAGTGGATTCCATATCAAAACATAAAATATTCAAATCGGAAAAATGGCGCTGAAGCAACATACTGGTATCTTCCCAATTGACAACAAAACGGTCTGCCGTGCAAATTGTCCCGATATGAGCATGCAAATGATCCGCAACATAAAGGGCCTTCTCTTCTCCTTTAAACAGGAAAGGACAACGTGCCATTTGCCCAAACCGATAATTTCCGCCCATTGAGATATCCACATCTCCATATACATAGTTATCACCAACTACAATATCCCCAATTTGCATTGTGGGTACACCACCAGCTACTCCGACATTAATTATTAATTCAGTTTGGGGATAATGCTCCATGAGAATTGCTGTTGTAATTCCAGAAGCTACTTTACCAACCCCTGATTCCACCAGCACAATAGAATGTTGAAAAAGGGTACCTGTATAAAAAACATGTTGAGCAACAGTTTCTTTTTTCGTTTTTTCCAATTTTGTTAATAAAAAGGTTATCTCTTCTTTCATCGCACCGATGACAGCAATATTATGTTTCATTTGCGAATCTCCTTTTCACTTCCATCACATCTTTTTTTATCTGCAGGATTAAATCTTCTTTATCAGCAAATATCAATTCTTCCCGAACAAAAAAGAGAAAATCAACAGAAATTATTTTGCCATATAAATCTTCGTCGAAATCAAAGAGATGAACCTCCAAACGCATTCTAGGAATGTAATTTAAAGAAGGGTTATTTCCAATATTGCCAATTCCTTGCCATGTGCGGTTATTATAATGAATTAAAACACCATATACGCCTTTCTTCATCACCTGATAATCATCATCCAAATCGATGTTGGCTGTTTTTATGCCAAGTGTTCTTCCGATTTTTGATCCATGTCTGACAATCCCGGAAATGTTATAATTACGATGCAATAATTGCTCAATAATTTCAACTTTTCCTTCCATTAATAAAGAACGGATCTGCTCGGAGCCTATTTTTACGTCATGGTATTTCTTTTCCGGAACTACAATTATTTTCTTTCCTGAGGCTTGTAAACTGCCAACATTCCCCTGACCTTTGTATCCGTAATGATAGTCTTCCCCGACAACAATGGCATAAAGAGAAGAAAGATATTGATTAAAGAAATCTTCTGGTTCTGTTCGCGCCAATATTTCATCAAAATGAATAATGATTACTTTATCCACACCGATATTTTCAAGAAGATTTAATTTTTCCTTTAGAGGGGTAATATAACCCATATTGGGTCGTTTCCGAAGAATAAAATCGGGATGGGGATCAAATGTCATAACAGCTACTTTTGCTTGATCAGTTTTGGCTAGTGATTTTGCTTCTTCAATCAAAGCAAGATGACCAATATGCAATCCATCAAATTGCCCGATTACACCAATTACTTTTTCTGCGCTTTTATATGCTTCTTTATTTGTCAATCTTATTATTTCCATACACGTTTTGCCTTATAAATATTTTCTGTTTTTTCATAAATAGCTTTTATTTCGTTCTTCCATGCCAGTACCAAAAGATCTGAACTATGGTCCAATGCAATTGGGTGACCGTTGTCAACTGCATTGAATTCTGCTTGACTGAGATGATAAATCGGAAATCGTTTTAATGCTTCCAAAACAGATATCAGTTGATAGTCATTTTTCTCAATTTGGGAAAGGGTAAACGCATCTTTAAGATGATAGTCACCGGATTGAATCCGTTTCAGATTACCCATATGCGCAGGAAGCTGTAATCTCTTTCCTATTTCTACACAGAGGGTTCGTAAATAAGTCCCTTTCGATACCCGGGCTTGAAAATAGAAATGGGCTTTTCCATCATCAATGAGAACGGGAGATGTCCGTTTTATTTCATGAATAACAGCGTCACGTTCGCTTCGTTCAACGATGACATTTTCACGGGCGAATTGATATAATTTTCGGCCTTGATGATGCACGCTGGAATACATCGGAGGAACCTGTTTAATGGGACCGATTAAAGAATGAAGCACCTCATCGACTTGTGAGATTTCGTTAACTTCTTTTTTTTCTACGATATCACCGGTATTATCTTCAGTTGTAGTTGCTTCTCCCAATATAATTTCGCAATCGTATGTTTTATCATCATGAAGAAGATAATCAGATATTTTAGTGGCATCTCCCAATAAAATAACAAGTAATCCGGTTGCCATGGGATCCAGTGTCCCAGCATGCCCTACTTTTGAAACGTGCAACAGCCGTTTAACAATAGTAACAGCAGTCTGTGAAGTCATTCCTGGCTCTTTATTTAAAAGTATGATTCCGTTCATATTACTCACTCCCCCAGTAAAAACAATAGGGAAAGTGGGTCATCAATCATATAATCATATTGTTCCAATTCTTCTTTTTTTCGAAATCCCCAACTGACTGCAACAGCCTGATAACCGGCATTTTTTGCAGTTTGCATATCGACATTTGTATCACCCACATATAAAATCGAATCAAATATCTGTAATTGATTCATAATCTCCAAACAACCATCAATTGCCGGTTTCGGTAAATTATACTCTTTTTTACCCATTACGATATCAAAAATCCCTGGGAAGTAATAATCAGCTACTCTTTTGGTATCGATGTCAGGTTTATTCGATAATACTGCCAATCGAATGGAAGTGGTCTTTAACCGAGATAGCAAATCCATTATATGGGGATAGGGCTGGGTTCGATTTTTTTGGTTTTTTTCATAATAAGCCATATAGGCTTTCTTTACCGATTCTTGTTTTAACAAATCCGGTACAGCCCGCTGAATCAGAACATCCACTCCGCTGCCTACCATATATTTACATTTTTCGACATCAATTTCTGAAAGCAGGTTATCCCGCAAAGCAGCATTCAAGCTGTCACAAATATCATCTATTGTATTAAGTAATGTGCCATCCAAATCAAATATAATACATTTTTTCATAATCATACCCTATTTCATTATACCACATACCCATCGCTTTTGCCATAAAAAATCCAACGGTTTTAACCGTTGAATTGTTCTAACTCCAGTAATAATTTCTTTACGGAAAGTCCTTTCGCATAACCAACCAATTTACTGTTCATTCCAATCACGCGGTGACAGGGGACAATAATCGCTATCGGATTGAAATGAATAGCCCGTCCTACTGCCCGATTTGCCCGGGGATTGCCGATTTTGCAGGCAATATCGTGATAAGTACATGTCTTTCCGTAAGGTATAAAAAGCAATTCATTCCATACTTTCTGTTGGAAAGGCGTACCAAATAACCGGATTGGAAACTGGAATGCTTTTCTTTTTTTCATAAAATACTCATTCAGTTGCTGATGGGTCTCTTTTATTAAAGGTGTTTCTTCCAAATGTAGATATTTTTTCTCAGATGCACCAATATCCACACTAATAATTGCACCTTCTTCTTCAACGATTTCAACAAGTCCGATATCCATTGGATAGTAAAACGCTTTTTTCATCCTGTTCTTCTCACCCTGACAATATCATGAAAGTTTATTTTCGCACTGTTGACAATCAAATAACGGTATGTGCAATCAACTTTATTAATTTTTCCTTTTATTTTATCCAGTTCGCCATCATGAAAAACTTCAAACTCCAATTCCAATTGCTCCGTTACCGCTTTTGAGATAAGTTCATTTATTTCATCCAAGCAATCCTCCGCCAGAACTGGTTTAACCTTTTTGCTTTTCTCCTTTTCCATCATCCGTAAACTTTGCTGGTAGCCCTCCAAGGCATCAAAAGGTAACCATTTGCCTTTACGCTCTTTATTCGGCATTGTGTCCTCCAATCAAAATACTTCTTTTAACTTTCGTTGCTTTTTCGGTGTAACTGATGGCCATATTCACAGATTTTTTACCATACTTTTCTTTTATAGCAGCCATTGCTTTATACACTTCATGTTCTTTATTCAACAGTGCTGGGTCATGAAACAAATCCGGTTGAATATAGTTCTCGTAGGATAA
Source organism: Bacilli bacterium (assembly GCA_028691905.1). GTDB lineage: Bacteria > Bacillota_I > Bacilli_A > ML615J-28 > CAG-698 > JAQVOS01. Next base: position 11,115 of record JAQUYJ010000006.1, on the reverse strand, counting down.
TTCACCAACTCGAACATGGATGGAACGAATCGGTTTATCCTGGATATTATTGTAATACAATTGGAGAAAGTGTTCAACCAGTACTTTTTTACTGTTGGTAGGAGCAATCAGTTTTTTTTGACGATAAAATCCTCCCCCGATTTTCATGGAGTAACCTATTCCCAAACCAATCAGCTGACAGCACATTTTTTTAGTTACCAGTTCGGTGACGATTTCATCAATCGTTTCCTGCAAGATGACAACCATATCCTGATAACGATAATCCTCCAACATAACCTGACCATGACCAAATGATTTGCTTACCGGTTTATATGCTTTTATTTCAGCAATCGTGGAAGAATCAACCCCTTTTGCATGATCAGATAGTTCTTTACCCAATATTCCAAACTCTTTTTCCAGGGCTTCAACAGGATATGCAGCCAATTCATTCAGCGTTGTTATTCCCCGCTGAGCCAATCTTTTTCCAACTCCTCGGCCAATTCCCCAGATTTCAGTAATCGGTTTTAAATTACCGACGCGTTTTGAAAAATTATTGCTGTTTAGTGCGGCTATTCCATCCTTATCTTTTTTCGCAAGACAATCTAAAGCTACTTTAGCCTGGAATAAATTTTCCCCCACACCACAGCTGGCAATAAGCCCCGTTTGTTCTTCGATTGCTGTTTTAACCATTTTAGCCAATTCGATATCTGTTTTATGATAATATTTTAAATACTTTGTGAAATCAAGAAATGCTTCATCAATACTATAGATATGGATATCCTGCGGATCAACAAACTGCATATAAATATCATAAATTTTACTTGCAAATTCAATGTATTTTTTCATTCGCGGTTTAGCATATATAATATCAACATCTTTGGGTAAATCAAATATCCGGCAACGGGATTTCACCCCCATAGCTTTCAGTTTTGGTGAGACTGCCAATACGATTGCTCCTTTTCCCCGTGACAAATCACTTACTACCAACGGGACATGAAAAGGATCCACTCCTCTGAGAACGCACTCAACAGAAGCGTAGAAGCTTTTTAAATCTATACAAACGATATTCAAGAAAACCCCTCCTTCCATTGATAAACTCATTTTATCATAGGAAAAAGGGGTTGTCAAAGTGAAAATAATATTCTTTTTTCACATATTTTTATCGAAAATAGGACATTAAATCAGCTAAAACCCATATATATTTGCCACTTGTATGGCCCCATACTTCTTTGAATACCGCGTTATTGATGGTTGGCCAATAAGGAGCATCATGATCATCCAAAGTTTTAAAACCGACAGGAAGCGCACCAACAAATTGCCTGGAAAAAGCGACATATAACGGATGATAGTGATATCCTTCCCCATACATGGATGAACAGGCAAACGGATTTTTCCCCATAATCCATTCGATTTGATTCAATGCTATTTGCATTAAATTTTTATTTTTTAATACTCTTGCTGCATATGTAATTGCTTTGGTCTTACTTAATAAAGTCGCGTGATATCCTCTTCTTTGAATTGCAATGGGGAGTCTGCGTAAAAATACCCCCTCGCCTAACGGAATGCCTGTGGCAATTTGCCGTTCAAAATTCAGTTTGGCGTCCTCAACCGTTCCATAGGAGGCTGGAATAGTAAAACGGTTCATATTGATTTTTTCCAGTTCATAAATATGAGCAGGAATCAAACCGTAAGGAGCAATTAAATCTGCTGTATGGAGGATGTATTCACCATATAATTTAATTCCTTTTTTCCAATACTTTGCATCGTCATGAAAAGGAGCTGTTTCCAGTAATCTTACCAGGCCTTGAACAGGGGTTTGTTCATGGCCCCGATGTTCGTAAGTAAGCAGTTTTTCGTGTTTTTCATCTTCATAGAAAAACCCTCGCATCGGTTTATCCCAGTTGGGGTAATTTTTTTGTTGACAGGCAAGCACGATTTTTGCATATTGCGCGCCGATTTGTAAATAGACTTCGTTCTTTGTCAATTGGTACAATTCAGCAGCAGCAGCGCATCCCGCACCATATACCTGAGCAGATGGACTTGGTCCCCACCTTCTTGTATATAATCCCTGTTTTTGCCCTTCCACAGCAAAATCAAAATCTTCAATTGCACTTCTTTTACACCAGTCAGCAAATACATCATCAACAGAAGCATACACTCTGGCTGCAACTGCTTCACTGGAAGCAGCCAAAAAGTTTTCGAAAGGTCCATTTTCAGCTTGATTGTTAAACCTGGCATCAGTATAATTGTTTAAAGCATTTTTTTCCCTTAAAACATTGGGTCGCCAAATCGAATAAAGCACGGATAAAGCCCGATATCCATCTCCAAATCGGGTGCGTAAAAGCCAATTCATTCCCCATCTTGCTTCTTCCACCAGTGATAAATATAAATTTTGATCTTTTTCTTTTGTTTGTTCAGCCATTTCCAGCAAGGCCTGCGCCATTTCAGCAGTACATATCTCAAACTGGGAAACATCACCTGCATCATGCCATCCTCCATGATTTGGTACCATTCGACCATCAGGATGTGTGGTATAGCTGTTTAGATGGCAGGGACTGTGGACTCCTTTTATATCACAACCACATCGGAGTTGATAATAAAATTGCAGCGTTTTATAAACAGAAGAATCGTATGCATTTTTTCCAATCATAAAATAAGGTGTAATTCTTTGATCTACCTTTAATGCAACCATACCCGGTTTACAGTATTCAGAAAAATCCATGACATAGAACTTACCTAAATCAGATTGGATATTTTCAATCTTTTTAGCGAATACTTCTTCTTGTTTTTCATTTATTAAGGAAAACTCTTTTGCTCGGATTTCACCTGTAATTGCCTGTTTTTTTGCTTTTGATAAATATCCACTGTGCGAATATGCTATCCGGTTTTGCAGTTCCCATCCTTCAACATAATCGGCTTTTACTGTTTGCATGCTAATATTTTTAAAGTATACTTCAATTTCCGGTTTTCCTTCCGGTGGGCATCCCATCAGCAAAGGTCCCATCGATAAACGGGTAAGTGCATGTCGAGGTGTATCCTCTAATTCCCAGGAGACCCAGTTCCAGGTATTGGGTGTTAAACTGGGAGCGTGAAATGTTCCCCCTCCATCTTTATTAACTAAAGAAAAATGGAAATAAAAATTTTGAAAACCAATCGATTTTGGATAAACCCACATCGCAATTCGATTATAGGAAGAATAATCTTTTTCCTCCAATCGCAGCACGACTGTACTAAAGGGGCGTGGGCGTTTATCTTCCACATCCGTATTAGTTTGAAGGCACAATAATGTTTCATTATTCAATTGTTTGAGTGTTAAATTACCAATTCCATTTAACTCAACATTTTCCTGGCTGTTTCCGGAAAAGATAATCTGTTCCTTTGCAATCGTTTTATGCAACCAGTTATAAGATGCTCCATTTTCAACGATTTCTTCTATTTCAACATATCCTGTATTTGAATTGGAAAAACTTTTTTCTTTTTTCATATGTTTCCTCTCTTATGATATGTATTATAACATTTTTAATCCGTTCGCGCAATAAAGAAAAAGCCTTTGGCAGGCTTTACAGTGAAAAATATTTTTTAATATAACCAGCTGTTTCCAAAGCTGACATCTTTTCATTATTTACGCGAAGATAATTTGGATAAGGGATTTCTCCTTCTTTGCTGTTTTGACGATATTTGCTGTCCAGTCGCAATAACATTTCTTCGGATGCTGTTAAATTTCTTTTTGATGGTTTGTGAAGTAATCTGTTGGGAGTTTTGTTGCGGATTAAACGCTCTGGTTGTGGAGCTTCCAGTTCAACAAAATAAACTTCGCCATGTCCTTTCCATTTATCAACATAGGAATGTATAATATTCCAATCCTCCTGTTCATCAAATGCCCAAATCATTGTCACTATCAATCCTGTGTTATTTGTTTTTAAAAATTGATCCAACAGACAATCCCGTAATTTTAATATGGTTTCAGAATGAAATTCTTTAAAAACATCCAGTACCAATTCAATGGTTGCATGGTTATGGAGCAAACAATAGTTGGTTAATTTTGCCAATTCCTGACCAACTGTCATTTTCCCAACTGCTCCCGGTCCAACAATGATGACTAAATTCATCGGTCCTGCTCGTTGATAAAGGAAAGAATAGGCAATAAGGCCTTTTCATCAACATAACTGCCGCCTTCTTGAAATAATTGTATTACTCTTTCATTCCCCGGCTTATTTTCTTTTATGGTCATTTTCCCAACCATATTAATAATCCACTTTTTTATACCTTTCAGTTTTTGCGGAGCTAACCCACCCTGCAAGTAAAAGAAAGGTTCCTCGATTTGATTTGCTTTTTGAATCTCTACTCGGTAATCCTCTGTTGGGTCCCCCATTCCAACTCCAATCACACAGAAAATTTTATACTTTTTCCTTGCAGCACGCAAACCAACAATCTTTCCGGCAAATGTCCATCCCATGTAAATAATCGGTTCTTTAAACGCATGTTTTGCTTTTCGTTCATAGGCAGGAATATGCAGTTTTTCCTGCAACATCATAGCGTATTGTTTTGTGAAACCCGTATTGCTTTCATAAATAATACTATTCATTTTATTTACCTCACTTAAAATAATGCAATTTACTTTCTTCATACTGATCACGGGGAATACTTTCTTGAGCGGGATATCCGACATGGATTAAAGCAAGTGGTTCAATATAATCAGGAATTCCCAGTATCGCACGTACACGGTCCATCGGCCTTTTCTGAGGTTTCAGTCCACACCAAACCGATCCCAGCCCGAGAGCAGTTGCACTTAATAAAATATTCTCAACAGCCGCTGAACAATCCTGTACCCAATATTCACTTAATTGAAGTGGCAACGCGTGGTGTAAATTTCCGGCGACAATAATAACCATTGGTGAATTAAAATTGGAAAAACGAGATGCTTTTTTTATTTGTTCCAGCAGTACTTCGTTTGTTACAACATAAAATTCCCATGGTCGTCGATTGCATGCACTGGGACCGCTCATAGCACTGTGAAGAATCGTTTGAACTTTCTCGTCTTCCACTTTTTGATCCGTAAATTTACGTACACTTCTTCTTTTTTGCATTGCTTCAAAAACATCCATTATATTCTCCTATTCCCTTTCTCTACAAATTAAATAAATTCAGTCCCAATTCATCATCCCGAAAACGATCTACTTTTCCATCGATTACGGTAATAATCATTTCACATGTTGCACTGATTACAGCCCTGTTTAAATGCCCTCCAAATACCTGACCCAATTCGTTTCCGGCATTCATATGGATATGACAGTAGAATGCATCATTCATGGTATTGATGGTGCCTAATAAGGAAGTAATTTCAAAATCACCTTCGAAATGATTGGAATAATATTTTTTTTCTTCCACTTTATAAACCCCTACAGTAAAATCATTGGTAGCACCAATCGCCTGCACGGTAGCAAGTTTAATATGCTCTAATTGAGCAATTTCTTTCACTTTTTCAAGAATTTCTTCTCCTCGTTCCAAACGTAAAACAATAGTTTGATTCAATCTCTTATATTTCATTTTTCTTTTCCTTTTCTGATTTTTTACAGTATTTAACGCAAAATAATTATACTAAGTTTGGTTATAAAAGTAAATAACATTAATCGTTTTGCCATTGATATTTTTTTAAATCCACACAACCATTTGCTTTAAATCCAACACCTTCTTCACTTAAATACTCTTTCTGTTCTGCCCAGCCGGGGGCAGTTCTTCCGATGTGATTGACTACTCGGTGACAGGGATAATTGCCATAATATTCAGAAAGACCCAGGACGCGACCTACGAGTCGCGAATTATTTTCACGGCCAATCAAACAGGCGATTTGACCATATGTTGCTACCCTTCCATAAGGTATTTCTTCCACAACACTCAAAATTTGATAGATGAGATCTTCATTCAGATGTTTACCCATTTTCTGCTCCAATCCGGTTGGTTTTCTATTTATACAGTTTCCCATTTCTTTTAATCACATTTCATAGCACATCAACTTTGTGATAGATAATAAACTACCGCCAATATGATTATGCTATTGAATTGATTAAATAATTTTCATTTACAGTTGTCTGTCTTAATCAATTTGACTAAACCTTTTTAAAGCCAATCAAACTCTATAAAAAATATACTCATACCTGTTTTATCATGATACATTGTATTATAAACTTTTCAGCTAATTATTTCAAGCAATAATCGATTCAATAGATAAAAAACTACCTTTATGAATAACTTTTCAGGTCAAGTCAGTTATAAGGGTAGTTATTTGTGTGTCCTTATCTTCGCTCCAGAAGACATACAGCTTCCACATTGGCAGTTTGGGCAAACATATCGAGGGGTTGAATCCAACGGATAATATATTCTTTGTGTAAATGACTGGCATTTTTAGCCAGTGTTGCCGGGTTACAGGAGACATAGACTATTTTTTTAATTTTACTTTTTTGAAGATACTGGATGAAATTCAGTTCCAGCCCTTTACGAGGAGGATCCACGACAACGATGTCGGGAATAAACCCTTCTTTTTCAAACTGGTCCATGTAGGGTAATATGTTTCCAGCATAGAAGAAAGCATTGCCAATTTGATTTTGAAGGGCAAACAGTTTCGCATTTTCAATTCCTTCTTTGTTGGTATCAATTCCTCTTACTTCTTTTGCGGTTGGAGCCAACATCATACCAATACTTCCGATTCCACAATAACAATCCAATATTTTTTCCTGTCCAGTTAAATGGCAGGCTTTTTTAATCTGTTCATACAGAACTTCTGTCTGTTTGGAATTCAATTGGTAAAAAGCCATTGGTGATATCGAAAACGATAAATTCATTAATTTGCCTTGGATAGTTTCTTTTCCGGAAACCAAAATGGTTTCCTTTCCGAACAACTCGATTGCTTTATCATCTGCATTGATTGAATAATTATGAGAGGTATATGGCAGTTTGGATAATAAATCAATTAATTTCCGATCCGGTTTGGTTAAAACAAATGTGACTTGAGTTTCTTTAGTATCTTCAAAAGCTCGAATAATCAAAAATCGCAGTATCCCTTTTTTTGTCTTGGGATTATAAATATCGACCTGGGCTTGGGTTAAACGGTCCAAAATTAATTTCCTTGCTTCGTTAATTAATTTACTTTCAACCATGCACTCATCGATGAAAACCAAATGATTGGAGTTTTTTGCATACATTCCTGCAACTACTTTTTTTCCATCATGGCGTAAAGGCAAGCTTGATTTATTACGGTAAAAGAAAGGCTCATCCATTCCTATCGTATCATAAATAGGAATTTTTCTCATATCCCCTTGATAATATCGTTCAAATGCTTCCATTACAAGATGTTTTTTTTCAAGTAACTGCGTATCATAATTCATATGTTGAATTTGACAGCCTCCACATTTTCCAAAATAAGGACAGGGAGGGTCCATTCTGTTGGGTGATTTCTCTTTGATTTGGGTAATTACCCCTTTGACATATTTTTCTTTTATTTCCGTAATTTTTACTTCCACTACTTCTTCCGGTAGCGCGTCTTCAACAAACACAGCTAAACGTTTATAATAGCCAATACCTTCACCATTAATGCCTAAACGTTTAATCGTAATTAATATTGAATCATTTAATTGAATGGGATGATTCATTTTTTATATCCTCTTTCTTTTATTGGAATATTCCAAATGCTATTGTTTCAATTTGACCGAATACGATTTGCATCAGAATCGACAACGAACATTTCATGGCCAGTTGGTCATTTACAATGTCTATTCTGCCATTACCATCATTTATGTCATAACTGTATTTTAAAATTATTGTTTCAATTTGCTCATCGAAATCATAAAAAATGACTTCATTATTACTGATTACTTTTGATTGTCCGTTTAATTCAACTGAGTATCTGGTCAGGGATAAATCATTATCCACCAACTCAATTTTGACGACGACATCACTGCCTATTTTTTCAATTCGCACATAATCCACTATTGGTATTTCTTTTGCTGTCAGCACTTTATTCTGAACAATTAAACTGGTGAAAGTATCCTGTTCCTTGTAATAAAATTCATAGGAATAAGGAGTATTGCTTGCAAGATTGGTAAAAGTAACTTCATCATTATCGACTTTTTTTATCTCATCGTTGCATTTTACATATAGATCCGCAAAAGTATACCCATTATAATCGTCAACTGTAGCATGAATGGTTAATTGATTTTCCAATATTTGAATTGGCTCAAATGTTATTATCGGAACACGCACAGCAACGAGTAAACAATTGGAATCACTTCTTTCGCGACCATCGGAAGGAGAGTTTGTAACGACAAATTCTCCATCATCCAGAATTATCATCGTTGATGAGCCACCCCCATCAAGATTGTACGCATCTATACAGCCATAGTGATGAAGAATTGCTCCCATTTCCTGTTGGGAAACACCAGTCATGTCGGTTTGACGGCCATCGACAACAGCCATAACTATCGATCCATCTGCTTTACTGCCAATCATTGTTCTTGGATGCCTGGCTATTCCAAAATCAGTCGTATCAGGCATAAAAACACCGTCATAGATTATAGGTTTACCTGCTCCGGTTGCATATTCAATGCCTTCATATGCTCCGGCAAATTCATATTGAACCCGGATTGTTACACCGGCAGCAAGCAATTGTGAAACTTCAGTATTATTTGATACAATGCTGAATTCTCCTTCATATAAGGTTTTTGCAATCTGCCTGGTAATTGTTCCAATTCCATAAAAATCATTTTCAGAAAAAGCAAGTGCATGTGTTGCTGATTCAACCACAAATCCTATCGGACTGGAGATTGGAATAATTTTCTTATCGCTTCCCCAATTGGCATAATATAGGGCAATTTCATTTGTCAGAGGTTCCTGATTCACCCGGTCAATATCAGTTTCAAATAAAACACTGTCATTGATCCCATATATTGTCAATTTCATTTTACTGCTCACTTCATAGGGAACATTTCCAACTATCGGTTTCAGTGAACCATCGTTTTTGAAGCCTATGGGATTTCTGGTCGTCGATGGTGTATCTGTTATCTTGTAATAATGCCCCATTGCAACATGGGGGCCAACTGTAGCATATGGGAGATTTTGTGTCCCGCTAATGTCAAAGAAATCGCCGTTAATACCAGCCAATACTTTGTAACCTGGATTATCCCTTTCAAAATCTTCTGCCATGCTGCGAACTGTCGTCATTGTCCATTTTGATGATCCAAGTTTAGACCACGGCACTATTTTAATATCAGCTGTCGCCGGTACTTCCAAAATATTTACTTGCTGTTTGGATAAGGTAGTAATCCCCGATCGACCAAGTTCCGTAAAGTGTTTAATATTGAATGGTAAATTATGGGTTGCAGTTCTCTCATCCACTACATAAGTGGCACCTCCAAAGTCGGTGCCATAGACAGGAATAGAAACACTGACAAATAAGAGTAAAAAAACAAAAATTAAAAACTTTTTCAAAATGTGATTCATAACAATACCTCTGTATTATTATAGCATGTTTAGAGAGTAAAGTAAATAAAAGAAAAAGGCACATAGTGCCTTTACTCATATATACTTTTAATTGCGTCAATTGTTTCCTGGAGTGCAATATTCATAAATACTGTTAAGCCAAATCGCATTCTTTGCGGAGTATATTCTTGATCGATGCGGCCTTCCCCATCTACCACATCATAACTAAAGCTGATTCTGGTATCCATTAAATTACCTTCGAAATCCTCAAAAATTGCAACACCTTTTGATACCGCAATCGAAATATCTCCCAATTTCACAAATTGCCTTGACACAGCAAGATCAGGATCCTCAAAAGCGACGTACACATAGAGATCCCCATCATCAACCATTAGTTCAAAGAGGGTCAATTCAGGTAATCTTTTTGCTGTTTGGGTACGACCTTCCAAAACCAATTCACGATAGACACCATCTTTATATCCATAAAAAACGTATGGAACAGGAGTGTTTGGGTCTAATCCGGTGAAAACAGCTTTACCATCTTCTACTTTTTTGTATTCTTCACCAACTTTAACATATAAATCAGTGAAATCAACACCTTTTTTATCAACAACAGATGCATTGACTGTAACACTTTCTGTTGTTACATCCGCTGAAAACTCAATTGTTGGTACTTTGGCAACAATCAGAATACAGTTGGAGTCACTTCTTTCTACACCGTCGGATGGTGAGTTCATTACTCTGAATTCCCCGTCATCCAAGATAATCATTGTGGAAGAACCACCACCATCCAAGTTATAACCATCAACACAACCATAATGAGCAAGAATTGCTGCCATTTCGGTTTGGGTTGCTCCATACATATTTGTATTGGGTTGACGTCCATCAACAACAGTCATAATAATTGTGCCGTCTTCTTTCATTCCAACCATTGTTCGAGGATGTCTGTTTTTATCATCACCGGCTAAAGCACCATCCCGAAGAATTGTTTGACCAACACCAACAACATTTTGCGCTCCGGCAAATTTTCCTGTATACTCAAATTGTGCTCTGATTTTAACACCGGATTGGAGAAGTGCTGTAACATCAGGATTATTGCTGACAATCGCAAAATCACCTGCATTCAATTCACTGGCTCCAAATTTGCTTATGGTACCAAGTCCATAAAAATCATTGGTTGCAATTGGTAAAGCATATTCCCCATTTTCAACGATAATCGCATCGGTTACATTAATTGGAATAAGCCTTTGTGCTGCAACACCAGCTTCAAAAGCCCAATTGGCATAGTAAATGGCAATTTCATTTGCTCCTGGTGCACTGTTGATTTTATTAATATCAAATTGATTTGTGATATTTCCTTCTGCATCGTAAACTGCAAGCTTCATAGTAGCTGTTCTGGTTGGAGCTCCGTCTCCGATTAATGTATTGGTACTGCCATCATTTGTAAAACTAACGGCATTTCCGGAAATTGACTTATAGAATTCACCATTAGCAACATGTGCTCCGCTTGGTGTTTTAGGAAATGGTTTTGTAGAATTGATATCAAAGAAATCACCGTTAATCGCAGCAATGACACGATATCCAGGGTTCAAAAATTCATAATTGGTCGCCATCGCTTTTACAGTTGCCAGGTTCCATTTATCCTGTTGCATTTTGGACCACGGT
>JAQUYJ010000102.1 GCA_028691905.1 Bacilli bacterium | reverse complement strand
TCTGTTCCCTGCAATACAATTCCGCAATCAAAAACATCCAATATGAAATATTCATGATTGGCTTTTTTGTTTCTTGCGATTGTTTTGCTTCCTTTTTCCATTTTGTTTACTCCTAACAACTTCAAAATCTATTTGTCTTGTTTTTTTATTTGCTGAAACAACACGCACCCGAATTTTATCTCCCAGATGATAAGTTATGTTTTTCCCTACCAAAGACATATTATTTTCATGAAAAACAAAATACCCTTCTAAACTGGCAATGGATACCAATCCTTCAATCGTATTTGGTAACTGAGCAAATAAACCAAAATTTGTTACTGATGTGATGGTAGCATCCCATACTGAGCCAATATGATCTTCCATGTATTCTGCTTTTTTCATGTCCGATACTTCATATTCGCAATCAATGGCATCCCGTTCTTTTTTACTGGATTGAATTGCTGCTGCAGTAATTTTTTGGAAAGCATCTTCTTGTGTTTTTATATCAACCTGATGTTCAAACAGATACTTTCTTAAATAACGGTGAACCAATAAATCTGGATAGCGACGAATCGGCGAGGTAAAATGAGTATAGCTTAAGCTGGCCAAACCATAATGACCGATATTTTGCTCACTGTATTTTGCTTTTGCCATCATTCGAAGCAATAAAGTGGATAATCCTTGGTCCTCATTTTTTAAGTTAAGCAGCAACTGTTGTAAAGCGGTCTGTCTTACTTTGTTGTTTCGGATGTTCAAATGATATCCTGATGCCTTCGCGATACTGTTGAATTTAGCCAACTTTAAATTATTGGGTTCATCGTGGACCCGATAAATAAAAGGTAACTCCATTTTTTCAATTGTTGTTGCAACGGTTTCGTTTGCTATCAACATGAATTCTTCAATTAATTTCTCACCCGTACCTCTTGTTCTTAGTACAACATCAGTTGGCTTACCCTGTTCATCAACAATAATTTTGGATTCCGGAATATCAAAATCAAGTGCACCCCGTTTTATTCTCATATTTCGTAATATTAAAGCCAATGCTTCCATTTGTCGTAATTCGGTTAACATATCCTGGTATTTGATACTGATATTCTGATCATCTTCCATTAGGATAGCGTTAACTTCATCATAAGTCATTCTGTATTTTGTTTGTATGGTTCCTTCTTCTATTTGATGTTGAATAACTTTTCCCATTGAATCAATTTCCATGATACAGGCGATCACTTTTTTTGGCCGGTTCGGTTGCAAAGAGCATAGTTCATTGGATAGTTTTGTGGGGAGCATCGGGATAACACGATCAGCAAGATATACACTTGTTCCTCTTTTCCATGCTTCTTGATCTATCTTGCTTCCTTCCAAAACATAACTTGAAACATCAGCAATATATACCCCTAATTCATAATGACCGTTTCCCAATATCTGAATGGAAATGGCATCATCCAAATCTTTAGCATCATTTCCATCAATGGTAATAATATTTTTATCCCAAGTTGGTTTTTGCACTGGCGGTGAATTTAATTCTTTTAATTCTTCCAAGACTTCTTCAGAAAATAAATTTTCAAATCCATATTTATATGCTACGCTTTTGATATCCATACCGATATCATGCATATGACCAAGAACTAATGTAATTTTCCCCTTAACAAGTTTCGCATTGACGTACTCTTCTATATTGAAAACAACGATATCTCCTGTGGTTGCTATCGAAAAATCCTTTACATCAAATACCAAATCCAATTTTTCATCTTCTGGGACAAATTTCAATTTCTTTTTATCCTGTTTTATTTGACCGATTACCTGATGAAGATTCCTTTTTATTACTTTTATTACTATTGCTTCCTGACGATTAAAACGTTCTTCCTGTTCTGTAATCGTGAATATAACTTGATCTTCATCCATACTTCCAGCTAAAAACAACTTTGAAACATATAAATCTTCATGAAAAGCATCACTTCGAATAAATCCATATCCTTTTTCTTTTACTGTAATAGTCCCAATATATTGTTTAAAAAAGGACAATAAAGCATATTTATGCTTCTTTGTTTGCTTTATCAGATATTCCTTTTCCAATTCATCCAAATATGTTTTTAATTGGATTGGATTGGTATTAAGTGAGGTTGCCATCTCCTCTATGTTTTGGGGACGGTAGTCTTGTTTTTCCATCCATTCAATTATTTTTTCTTTCATATATTCCCTTCTTGAAAAAAAATAGGCCTATCAGGCCTATTATTGACTAGTTCAATCTTTCAACAATGAATGCAGCAATGATTGCGAAAGTAAAGAAAGCAATTGATAATCCGGTTGTAACCCAGCTTATCCATAATTCAATTCCTCTTTGCTTTTTATTCGCAAACAATTCTGATTTTTCTCCTGTGAATGCAGAAGAAGCATCTTCTTTAGATTCTTGTAATATGATTATGACAATTAATAAGCAGGAAACAATTATTAATAAGATATCCCAGACAGTCATTTTATCCTCCTGATATATATTGTTACCAATATCTATTTTTCATACTCACTTATTTTACCACATAGTACAGAATAATGCAAGAATTTTATAGCTCTTTTTTCGTTGGTGTAATCAAAATTTGAATAACCGGTATCAATAAAAATACAATCCATCCCGGATGCCATGCTTCAAAACCAAATCCCAAAATCAAATAGACAATTAAAATTACTAAAGGTACAGTGAATTTAATTTTTTTGTACCCCAATAGAAATGGCATAATTGGTATTAAAAAGAAAATCATCCATCCTGGGTGCCATTTGTCCCAAAGAAATCCAAACGCAAGAAAAGCGATTGTACATATCATTGGGGTAATTGCCATAATTTTCGCACGAAATGTCATTTTTTATTACTCCTTTCTAAAAATAGATTTTTTTTGATATATTCAGTAATATTAATAATATCTGTTTTCATGTGTTTTCTTTCCCAAAAAATGGATAGCAAAAAGGATAATCCACCAACAAAAACATAAGAAGGAATCAACATCCATATAATTGGCCAGTATTTAATTTGACCGGCGAAGGGACCAAAAGGAATTTTAGTCATAAAAGTGGGAACAAAAAAGGATAATAGATTTACCGCACCTGGAAATATTTCCCGGGGACCAAATATCATCGAAAAGTTACGATAACTTTCCACATCAAACAAATCCATATTTCTCATCTGAACTATTCCCAGTTCAATCAGAATGATTTCATTAATCAAAATAATTCCTAAAACAGTTAAAAACATTAAAGGAACACGATATAAACGATGGTAGTTCAACTGATGCAATCCACTGGAAACCATTAAGAAAGGTGCAACCGTTAGAATAATATGATGAACATAAAAACGAATCGTATCAAAAGCAAAAATATAAGCATCTTTTTCCAAAGCTTCAATTGGAATAATTACTGCCAATAATCCACTCAATACCCCAACATAAAACATATAATCTTTTAACGTCCTGTTTTTGCTTAAAAATATAAAGGGGAAAGTTAAAGTGGATAATGCACAAATATTTTCCGGTGTGATTTTTCTAATTGCTGTATCATCACCAAAGTAGGGTGGGAACAATAATTTCAAAAAATGAAGAATTAAAGCAAAAAATAAAATAGATGCAATATATCTCCTTTTAAAAGCTTCGCTTTTATTTTTTAAAAATAAAACACTTCCAACCCAAAAAAGAATAAATATTCCCATATAAAAAAAATATGCAAAACCTTTAAATAGTTCAACTGTCATTTTTATATCCTCAATTGTAATTATTCTATCATATTTCAGCGATGAATACAATAGGTTAGTAAAAAAGCCAGCATAAACTGGCTTATAAAGATACTAATGCATTGTTTAAAACATCGTCGACTGTTTCAGCACTGATTACTTCCAATTCTTTTAGCACACTGGCTGGGACCTCGTCTAGATCTCGCATATTTTCTTTTGGAATGATTATTTTAATTAATCCACTGCGATGAGCTGCAATTGCTTTTTCACGAATTCCTCCGATTGGAAGAACTCTTCCTCTTAATGTTATTTCTCCTGTCATCCCGACCAAACGATTAACATATCGATGTGAGAATGCAGAAGTAATGGCAGTTGCTATCGCTACACCTGCGGATGGACCGTCTTTTGGAACAGCTCCTTCCGGGACGTGAATATGAATATCATTTGATTTAAATAAATCCGGATCAATTTGCAGTTTCTTACAGTTTGCTTTCACATAACTAAGAGCT
>JAQUYJ010000101.1 GCA_028691905.1 Bacilli bacterium | reverse complement strand
CGGTATCCGGAAAGAGGACAACAATCGTCTGTCTAGGTTTTTTCCTTGCTTGATTCACAGCAGCAAAAAGTGCAGCTCCCGCTGAAAATCCAGCCAGAATTCCTTCTTTTTTTCCTAATATGCGGGCAGTCAAAATAGCTTCTTCATCCGTTACAGTGACAATTTCATCGATAACTGTTCGGTTTAATATCTTGGGAACAAATCCCGCTCCGATTCCCTGTATTTTATGCGTACCGCTGATGCCTTTTGTAAGAACGGGACTGGCAGCCGGTTCCACTCCAATCACTTTAATAGCTGGATTGTTTTCTTTCAGATATTTACCAACTCCACTGATGGTTCCCCCGGTACCTATCCCTGCAATAAAGCAGTCTATTTGTCCGGTGGTTGCTTTCATGATTTCCGGTCCTGTTGAAAAATAGTGGACAAGTGGATTATTGGGATTTTCAAATTGGGAAGGTACAAAATGATTTTTTATTGATGATGTCAATTCTGCTGCTTTCGCAAGCGCTCCTTTCATTCCCAATTCTTTGGGAGTAAGATAAAGCGTAGCTCCGTATGCCTGTAATAACTTTCTTCGTTCCATGCTGGCACTTTCCGGCATCGTCAATATCACTTTCAATCCTTTGCTGGCCCCAATCATCGCAAGTCCGATTCCGGTATTGCCACTGGTTGCTTCAATAATGGTCGTATCCTGATTGATTAAACCCTTCTTTATACCGTCTTCAATCATTGCGAGGGCAATGCGGTCTTTTACGCTTCCACCGGGATTAAAGGCTTCCATTTTAGCCATAATCCGTGATGATAAATCAAAATGCTTTTTTATACTCTGCAGTTCTACCAATGGTGTATTCTTGATTAAAGCTGTAATATTTGGATATATGTTCATTTATTATTCACCTCTTGCCTTCTTATTATATTAAAAAGAGAAGAATATCGCAAACGATACTCTTCTTTTTTTTATAAACCGACTTTATCCATCAATCCCCATAATACTACTGCCATTGCCCAGGTATCCTGTTTACAGTATTCAATCAAATCAGCTTGTAACTGATCCAGTTCTTCCTTTTCCAAGTGTTTAAACTGAGCATATGCTGCGATTGCCTGGGTACCATTGGCTACAGCCAACCCCTCATACGTCAAATCAGAGAAAACAGGAAGGACTTTTTTAATTGAATAGGAACCATGAAGATGACTGTGATAGTAATTGACAAGTTTACTTTCTTCCGTGCTGAAACCCAGTGCCTGATACCATTCTGATTTGGTCGCAACCAAATCGATCAGATCAAACATGTGTTCATTGATGGCATCCAGTTCCTTTTTATATTCGGGGAAAAGAAGAGCGAATTCTTTGATTCTTGTATGCTCAAAAGATTTATTGTATACCAACACCGTACCACCATCTTTTAAATCAATATCATGAATTAACTTTTGAATCAGTTCTTCCCGATGATCTTCATTATCCTTCGCCAAATAGTGGTAATGGTTACTGTTTTTATCACATAACCGGGGTTCTTTTTCAATGTGTAAAGAATATTGAAATACAGACTGCTGATAAGGTTTTTCTCCCCAAAAACGAGGTAAGGGACTTGGAAAGGATTCAAAGTCCAAATGGTAAATGGGGTATACAAGCTGTTTTATCCCTCTTTTTATTTTATCTTCATTCACATATTCTTTTTTCTCATCATAGCAAAAACGCTGAATCAGATTGTTCGGTCTTGCTTCCAGCCATTTTTTGGGTATGGAATCGATTTTATCCAATCCCTGGTTGATCAGTTCCATTGTATCATGACGGACTCCGTTTTCATCTTTAAACCCGTGGTGATTCATCATGTATTCCAGTATGGAACCGTCTTCCAATGCTTTTTTCCAACAGGTTTTAATAAATGCACATTTTCCCTGTTTTTTCCGCTCACAGAATGTTCCCAGTTTAATCAAAGTCGCATCCATTTTTTCAATATGTTCCACCAGCACATTTTTCAATGCCTTGATTTTTGTTTGATACTCCTTTGTTAGATCGGTCAAATCGATAAAAACAACCAATTCTTGATCGTTTTTATCCGGTCCATACACCATCCAGCCATCTTCACCATAGGTACCGTCAAAGATGTAATCAGCATTTAATACTACCAAATAGAAATTGATTTTTTTTGTTATGCCACTTGTTTGAAGGGACTGCTCGATAAAAAACCGTTCCACTGCCAAGTCAAAAACATATCTGCCGCAGCTGTGATATCGGTCAAATAGTTTTTGATAATATGTTTCTGCCTTTTTTGGTTCCATTTCCGGATTGGGATGAAGGCGAATGATATGCTTTCCTTTTTCAAATATAGAACTTTGCTTTCCTTTAACAGTAGGACCCAATTCCATAAATTTTTTTGATGTTGTTGCTTTTACTTCAAAAACATTAATTTCATCTGCTTTTTCCTGGTAGCCGTCCAAATAACAGTAATAGGAGTGATCATTATCCCGGAAGGAAAACAGTTTTTGTTTTTTGGTTTCCAGATTATAAACAATGTCCTTGCCAAAGACTTTTCTTGCCACTTGCATGGCATCGTATTCCAAGCGATTGTAATAGGGGAGAAGTGCTTCCAACTGGGCGTCAGTGACATCAATAAAATCTTCCCCGGTTTCCACATCAAACATTGTTCCCAGTAATTCAATAAAATCTGCTTTTTCATCATCTGCACCGTAAATGGAAGAATGTGTACCCAACTTTTTCTTATATAAATCATCCAAAGCACATACGCGGGGGCACCTTGTGTACTCTTTAAATATCGTTTTAGATATATTCATAGATCCTTCCTTCTAACCCAAATCACGAAATTGAGTTGTATACAGTTCGTAATAAAATCCTTTTTGATTAAGCAATTCCTGATGATTGCCCTGTTCAATAATTTCTCCATCTTTAATAACCAAAATCATGTGGGCTTTTTTAACCGTCTGCAGACGGTGGGCAATAATAAAACTTGTTCTGTTCTTCACCAGAATACCCATACTGGTCTGAATTTTTGTTTCTGTGCGTGTATCCACACTGGAAGTAGCCTCATCCAATACCAGAATTTTCGGATTATACAGAATGGTTCTTGCAATCGATAGCAACTGTCTTTCGCCGTGAGAGAAATTCGTTCCCCCTTCTTTGACGAGGGTTTGATACTGATTGGGTAACCGTTCAATAATATCATGAACCTGAGCCAATTTGCATGCTGCAATCACCTCTTCCAGACTTGCATCCTTTTTCCCGTATCGAACATTTTCAAAAATGGTGTTTTTAAACAGATAAGTAGTCTGAAGAACAATACCGACCTCTTTACGCAAACTTTTGCGGGAAATGGATTGAATGTTTTTTCCGGCAATGGTGATTTGTCCCTGCTTTGGATCATAGTAGCGCATTAACAGATTGATAATGGTTGTCTTCCCGGAACCGGTGGGACCGACTATCGCGATTGCTTTATTGGCTTCCGCAAAAAAATCAATCTCTTTTAAAACGGGAACAGACGGTACATATCCAAACGATACTTTTGAAAAACAGACTTCATTACCCTGTAAATTGCTGCAATCCCTGCTGTCTTTTTCATCTTCTCTTTGTTCGTCTATTAAAGCAAATACCCGGTCTCCTCCGGCAACAGCCTGCTGCAGTACATTATAAATCTGGGCGAGATTATTGATCGGTCTCGTTGACATTTTCGTATAGTTGGTCATAGCCTGAATGCGGCCCACACTGACTAAACTGGATGGATAGCGAATCATTAGAACAGCTCCCACCGTTACTAAAAGCCCATAAACAATATTGTCAAACAAACGAATCATCGGCATCATCAAACCCGTATATAACTGACCGTGAAAAGTCGCTTTTTTTAATTCCTTACTGGCCTTATTGAATTTTTTGATTACGATTTCTTCCTGATTATACAGTTTCACAACCTTACAACCCTGAATACTTTCATTTACGATACCATTTATTGTACCGAGTTTTTGCTGCTGTGTTCTAAAATGTTTGAACCCTTTTTTTGTAATAAAAACAGTGGTTAAGGCCATTAACGGTATCATAATTAGGGTAATTATCGACAGTTGCCAACTGGTCAATAACATTAATATCAGAGAACCGATAATGGTAATGACTGCGGTTACCAACTGGGGAACCAATTGGGACAGCGCATGAAAAATAGCATCAACATCATTTGTAATCTTGCTGATGATATCCCCATGTGTTTGCTCATCAAAATAG
>JAQUYJ010000100.1 GCA_028691905.1 Bacilli bacterium | reverse complement strand
TGCTTTTCACATTGTAATCACGATAGGCAATATCAATCGAAGAATCGTCTTTTTCCTGTTTTTCTTCAATCTTTACTGCTTCTTTTACCGTTGGCCGAATCGTACTCAATTCCTTTTCCAACAATTCTTTTTCCCGGTCAAAAAGATTTCCTTCTCTTTTGGTTATTACCAACTGTGATTTTGGTTTTTCTGTTTCCTGTATAACCTCAACCGGGGTTTCTTCTTTTTCCGGTTCAGCGAAAACCGCTTTTGTTTCAGATGAATCCGGTTGTGTTTCTTCTTCTTTTTGCTCTTCGGCTTCTTTACTGTCTTCATCGTTTTTCTTTACAGAAAGATCGTCTTTATTTACTTCAACTGTTGGGCGAGAAAATTCTTTGAAATCAACTTTTTCTTCAATTGGCTTTTTAAATTCCTGAATCGGAACCAAATCCTCTGTGAACAGTACGATTTGATCATCTGTTTTCTTTGTCTTCTTTACGACGGACGGTTTTTGAGAAAAACCTTCAGACAATAATTCATACATTTTCTTTTCCAGTTTGTTTACTTTATCAATTAGTCCAGATAAGTCAAATTCCTTGGGTATCTCATTTTTGTTCATGTTTTGTTTTATGTAGTCAATATCTTCCTGCAGATATTTTACTTCATTAATTAAATTAGTCCATTCCGGGCTTGCTTTCTGTTTTTCCAGTGTTTCAATCCGATTCACCAAATCACTGTCCACTTTTCCCTGCTGGTTATTATCCAATTTGTTTTTAAAATTGGATAATGTCATCTTTAATACCTGTAAATCTTCCTGGATTACACTTAATTTCCTTTCGATATCTGAGGACATGGATTCGGTACCGCCGCTTGCAGCCGGTCTCTTTTCCAAATCGGTAATCCGATTAATTAAAGACGGAAGTTCTAATTTATTCAGTTCATTAACAATTCTATTTACTTTCAAATCAAGCATGGATACTTTTTCATCGTCCAATCGTTCTTCCTCGGGAGCAAAATCCTCAAGTAAAGCAACTTTACGTTCCAGTTCCACAATGCGATTTAAGAAATTCAATTCTTCTTTAGAAATATTCATCATTTTGATGATTGCTATTTCCAAATAAATGCGTGGGGTTGGCGAGTATTTAACTTTCGCCTGTACATCACTTAAAACATCAATGTAGAAAAATATTTTATCGAAACTGCATTGCTCAGCAAGTGTTTTAAATGCTTCCTTTTCAAATATGTATTTTGCATACATAACAGAATCAACATTTTTAAATAAGAGCATGTCGCGATAGAACTGCAATAAACTGTTAACCAATTTGCCAACTTCTTTACCGGATTCTATCAATTGGCCAACGACTTCCAACGCACCGTTGATTTCTTTCTTTTCAAAGTATTCTGCAAGTTGAATCATACGGTCATAACTCAAATTACCTGTAACCAAATTTACTTCTTCAATGGTTACTTTTTCATTGCTGTATGAAATAGCCTGATCCAGAATACTCAGGGCATCACGAAGACCTCCTTCAGCGGCTTCACTGATTGCATTGACTGCTTCCTCAGAAATTTCAGCACCTTCATTATTGGCAACAAGGCGCAGTTTCTGAGCTATTTCATTGACGGAAAGTAATTTAAAATCAAAACGTTGGCAACGGGAAATGATAGTTGCCGGCAATTTCTGTGGTTCTGTTGTCGCTAAAATGAAAATAACATGTTTTGGTGGTTCTTCCAATGTTTTCAACAATGCATTGAATGCACCAGCACTTAGCATGTGAACTTCATCAATAATGTAAATTTTATATTTTGCTCCACCCGGTAAAAACCGGACTTTATCCCGAATTTCACGGATTTCATCCACGCCATTATTACTGGCAGCATCGATTTCTATTACATCCGGACTGATACTGTCACTTATTTCATGACAGGAAACACAGCGATCGCAGGGTTCAATTAAATCCGGATTTCTGTTTTCACAGTTCAATGTTTTGGCGAAAATACGGGCAATAGTTGTTTTTCCTGTTCCACGTGGGCCGCTTAACAGATAAGCATGAGAGATTTTATTGTTGGCGATTGCATTCTGAATTGTTTTTACAACGACATCCTGGCCAACTACTTCTCTGAATAGCTGGGGTCGGTACGTACGATATAAAGCTTTGTATGCCATTTTCATCCCTCCTTCCCTTTGGTAACCGGTATGTTCATTATATCATAAGAATCGGAATAATTAAAGAGTGATTTTCTTTTTTTTCGCAAATAAAAAACACTCTTAAAGAAGAGTGCTTCTTTTAACCTTATTCAACGGTTACGTTTGTAGCTTGTAAACCACGATTGCCTTGAGCGGATTCAAAAGTTACTTTTTGGCCTTCTTGTAAAGCCTTCACTCCTGGAGTTTTAATTGCGGAAAAATGTACAAAAATATCTTCGCCATTTTCTGTCTTAATAAAACCATAACCCTTTTCTGAATTAAACCATTTTACAGTTCCTGTCATGTTGAGAAACCTCCTTATTAACAAATTGTAATCAAACTAATAAAAAAACGCATAGTAACCAAAAAGATTGTGAATCACCATACGTTACTCTAAACCATTTTAAATTACGTCCTTATCTTAGCACTAATAAATCAAATTGTCAAGCAGTTTCGCTTTTATTTTTGTTTGTTGAATTATATTGACAAGTTTTCATTTTGTGATATAATAAACGAAAGAAACGTTGATGAGAAAAGTACTTATTTACCATCTGAATTAGTGACATAAGGACAGTGAAAACTTATGCAGATCAATAAGGAAAGAACACTCGGAGTTGTTAGAAGAAGCCTAGTAGAACTAACTGTAGGACTTGCATTAAAAGTCATTCAAGTGCATTGGTTATGACCAATGAACAAAGGTGGTACCGCGGATTTTTTCGTCCTTTGGAGTGTGGCTCTAAGGGATTTTTTATTTTTTTAGGAGGAAGTCATGAAAACAACAGTCCATTATTTATTAAAAAATTATCAAAATTTATTAGGAAAAAAGGTTATCTGTGAAGGGTGGATCCGTACCAATCGCGATCAAAAAGAATTTGGTTTCATTCAGCTTCATGACGGATCCGCTTTTCCAACTATTCAGATTGTCTATGATCGCTCGCTGGAAAATTTTGATATGATATCAAAATACCGGGTTGGATGCAGTTTACAAGTTGAAGGAACTTTGGTTGCTTCTCCCCATCCAAAACAACCTTTTGAAATTAAAGCAACCAGCATTGTCTTGGAAGGGGACTGCCCGGAAGATTACCCCATCCAACCCAAACGGCACAGCAAGGAATTTTTACGTGAACAGGCCCATCTCCGTATGCGGACAAATTTATTTCAGGCTGTTTTTAAAGTAAGAAGTCTTCTTGCTTATGCTATCCATGATTATTTCAGAAAAAAAGAATTTCTTTATGTGCATACACCTATTATAACGGCAAGTGATGCGGAAGGTGCCGGAGAGATGTTTCAAGTCACCACCCTGCCATTATCCTCTATCCCCAAAACAAAAGAAGGAATGGTGGACTTTAGCCAGGATTTCTTTGGAAAGCCTGCCAATCTCACCGTTTCCGGTCAGTTGGAAGCTGAAACATTTGCTTTGGCTTTTAAAAATGTTTATACATTCGGTCCTACTTTCCGCGCTGAAAACTCCAACACAACACGGCATGCTTCTGAATTTTGGATGATTGAACCGGAAATGGCTTTTGCTGATTTAAATGACGACATGGATATTATTGAAGAAATGTTGAAGCATGTCATAGGCTATATTTTGGAACATGGAAAAAATGAACTTGATTTCTTTGACCAATTCGTTGCCCCCGGCAAATTAAAACAATTGACTGATTTTCTCCAATCCACTATTGTCCGCTGTGATTATACCAAAGCAATCGACATATTTCAACAGTCAAACCATCCTTTTGCAAACCAAATTAATTATGGGGATGATTTATCCACTGAGCATGAAAAATATTTAACTGATGTCTATTTCAAAGCTCCTGTTTTCGTAACCAACTGGCCTAAAGATATCAAAGCCTTTTATATGCGTCTTAACGATGATCAAAAAACTGTGGCTGCAGTTGACTTACTCGTTCCCGGAAGCGGTGAGTTGGTTGGCGGAAGCCAAAGAGAAGAGCGACTTGATTTATTACTTACCCGCATGAAAGAAATGAACATCCCCGTTGAATCAATGAAATGGTACACAGATTTAAGAAAATACGGAGGTACTGTTCATGCCGGATTCGGTCTCGGGTTCGAACGGTTGGTGATGTATGTCACTGGCGTAGAAAACATACG
>JAQUYJ010000005.1 GCA_028691905.1 Bacilli bacterium | reverse complement strand
CAAATCCCAACCGTTTGGGAATGGGAACAGTAATTGAAGCAAGATTGGATAAGGGCCGTGGTGTTATTGCATCGCTTTTGGTTAAAAACGGTTCTTTGAAAATCGGGGATCCAATTGTTGTCGGAAACACATACGGTAAAGTTCGGGCGATGAGTGACGAAACAAAAGCCAGTTTAAAAATAGCATTGCCTTCAAAAGCGGTTGAAGTAACCGGATTGGTTGAAGTACCGAATGCGGGTGACCGTTTTATGGTATTTGAAGACGAAAAAACATCTAGACTTGTTGCAGAACAACGCCTTATTCGGGCCTACAATGTAGAAAAAGGAGTTGGAAAAAGCGTTTCTTTAGCCAGTTTATTCGATGGGCTGGATGGAAACATTAAAGAACTGAAGATGATTATCAAAGGGGATGTGCAGGGTTCAATTGAAGCACTGAGAGGATCATTGGAAAAAGTGGAAGTGGAAGGTGCAAAAATTGAAATTGTACGAAGTGCAGTTGGTTCAATTACCGAAACCGATATTTCCCTGGCCATTGCAGCAAATGCAATTATAATCGGATTTAATGTCCGACCCACTGCCCAGATTATGGATTTGGCGAAAGAAAAGGGTATTGAAGTCCGTCTGTATAATATTATTTATAAAGTATTGGAAGATATCGAAGCAGCGATGAAAGGATTGCTGGATCCCGTCTTTGAAGAAAAAGTTATCGGTCAGGCTGAAGTAAGGGACACATTCAAAGCTTCCAAAATCGGAACCATTGCCGGATGTTATATTACTTCAGGTATGATTCAAAGAAACTGTGATATTCGACTCATCCGTGACAGCATTGTTGTTTATGAAGGAAAACTATCTTCGTTAAAACGATTTAAAGATGACGTAAAAGAAGTCAAATTGGGATACGAATGTGGAATGACAATTGAAAACTTTAACGATATTAAAGTGGGAGATATGATTGAAGCCTATGTGATGGAGAAGGTGAAATAAAATGCCTTATAAAAAAGAGCGTTTGGAAAAGATTTTGGAAAGGGAGATTGGTTCATCTTTATTGATGGAATCAAAGGATGACCGCTTAAAATTTGTAACGATTACAAAAGTTTCCCTAACCAATGATTTATCTCTGGCAACGGTTTATTACACGGTACTTGGTTCTTCTGAGCAGCAAATTGCAACAGATAAATTATTGCAGGAAGCAAAAGGGTTTCTTCGCAGCATAGTAAGCAAACAATTGACCATCCGTAAAACACCTGATTTGAAATTCAAATTTGATGATTCCTACGAAAAAGGAAATAAAATCGATGAAATTCTAAGGGGATTGCAGAAGTAAAAGAGAATCAATGCGATTCTCTTTTTTTTATGTAAGAGTTTTCAAAAAATATCGTCTGAAAACCCCTTTACAAGAAGTCTTGATTTTGTTATAATAAATATGTAAAAAAAATTTTTCAGAAGGAGAAAAAAATGAAAAAAATTTTACTTTCTTTATTCGTTTTATTGGTTGGTATCACTGTAATCAGTGGTTGTAAAGCAAAAACTTACGAAATTGCTCTAGTCACAGACGTTGGTAACATTGATGACAAATCTTTCAATGAAAGTGCATGGAACGGTGTAAAACAATATGCAGAAGACAACGATATTACTTATGCTTACTATCGTCCTACTGCAGATACAACAACTGCCCGTTTGGAAGCAATTGAATCAGCTGTTGAAAAAGGTGCAAAAATTTTGGTTTGCCCAGGATATTTATTCAAAGAAGCAATTTATGAAGCCCAAACATTATATCCTGAAGTTTCATTTTTGTTACTGGATGCAGAACCCACAAAAACTATTAATACAGTAGATACTGTATTGGTAGAAGACAATGTTTACTGTGTTCTTTATAAAGAAGAACAAGTAGGATTCCTGGCTGGTTATGCTGCCGTTTATGAAGGCTTCCGTCAATTGGGATTCTTGGGTGGAATGGCTGTTCCTGCTGTTGTTCGTTATGGATACGGATTTGTTCAGGGAGCAGATGCTGCCGCTGCCGATTTAGCATTGGCTGACGGAGCTGTAGAAATCAGTTATGCCTATTCCGGTACATTTGGACCAAACGATGAAATTAAGACAAGAATGGATGGCTGGTATTCAGCCGGTACAGAAGTAGTATTTGCCTGCGGTGGTGGTATTTACCTATCCGTTATCGAAGCTGCCGGTACAACTGGTAAAATTATTGGTGTTGACCGTGACCAAGCAAGTGAATCCGATCAAATTCTCACTTCTGCAATGAAAGATATAACAAATTCTGTATTATTGGCATTGGAATCATTCTATGACAATGAAAAAGCATGGGATGTAGATCATGCCGGTGTTACTGATACTTTAGGTGCTGCTGAAGAGTGTGTCAGTTTAGCTACCGGTGATTCTTGGCGTTTGGAAAACTTCACCATTACTCAATATGAAGCTATGTTTGAAGATCTAATTGCCGGAACCATTGAAATTGATGACAGCATTGATGCAGAACCAGTAGTCAGTGCAAAATTAGTAGTTACTTACGAAGATGATATTGAAGTTCCTGAAGAATAATTAAACCGATTAAACAAAAAAATGTATCCACCACCGATAATCGGTGGTGGTTACTTTATCACATGATATAGAGAAAGGGATTAAATCAATGGAACAGTACGAAATAGAAATGATTGGTATAACCAAGGAATTCCCGGGAATTATTGCTAACGATGATATCACTTTGCAATTGAAAAAAGGGGAAATACACGCTTTGCTTGGTGAAAACGGAGCAGGGAAATCAACACTGATGAGTGTTTTGTTTGGTTTATATCAACCGGAAAAAGGAATAATTAAAAAACGCGGTAAAGCAGTAA
This sequence comes from Bacilli bacterium, assembly GCA_028691905.1. Lineage (GTDB taxonomy): Bacteria > Bacillota_I > Bacilli_A > ML615J-28 > CAG-698 > JAQVOS01. The sequence goes on along the minus strand of JAQUYJ010000005.1, from coordinate 17,850 downwards.
CAATTAAAAACCCCAATGATGCCAATGCTCTTGGGATTGGCATGGTTCATCAGCATTTTAAATTGGTTGAAGTTTTTTCTGTTTTGGAAAACATTATACTGGGAGTAGAACCAAATCAATACGGGTTTCTAAAAAAGAAAGAAGCAAGAGAAAAAATAGTTGCGCTGAGTGAACAGTACGGATTAAAAATTAATCCGGACCAATTAATTGAAGATATTTCAGTTGGGATGCAGCAGCGCGTTGAAATCTTAAAAATGCTTTATCGGGATAATGAAATTCTGATTTTTGATGAACCGACAGCTGTTTTAACCCCTCAGGAAATAATTGATTTAATTGCGATTATGCGGGGATTCGTAAAAGAAGGAAAATCAATTATTTTTATTACCCACAAGTTAAATGAAATAATGGCAGTTGCCGACCGCTGTACCGTATTAAGAAAAGGAAAATTGGTTGGAACAGTCGATATAAAAGAAACATCCAAAGAGCAACTTAGTCAAATGATGGTTGGAAGAACTGTTAATTTCAAACCCGATAAAAAAGAAACAATGACACACACACCAATTCTAAGTGTTGAAAACTGTCATGTCTTTAATCCTTCCAGCCATAATTCAGTTCGCAATATCAATTTCACAGTCAACAGCGGTGAAATAGTTTGTCTTGCGGGTATTGAAGGAAACGGACAAAGTGAATTTATTCATGCTTTGACGGGATTGGAAAAATTCAGTGCCGGAAAAGTGCTTTTAAATGGACAGGATATAACAAAAGCATCAATCCGCAATCGCAGTAAACTGAAAATGGCTCATATTCCTGAAGACCGACACAAACACGGCTTGATTCTTGATTTTTCTTTAGAGCAAAACCTTGTTCTTCAACGCTATTGGGAACCGGATTTTCAAAAAAATGGGTTTATTAATCATAAAGGGATTCGTACCTATGCCCAGAAATTAGTTGACCAGTATGATATAAGAAGCGGTCAGGGACCGGTTACCATTACGAGAAGTATGTCAGGAGGAAATCAACAAAAGGCAATTGTCGGTCGGGAAATTGACAGGGAGCCCAATTTGTTGGTTGCTGTTCAACCAACCAGGGGACTTGATATAGGAGCAATTGAATATATTCATTCCCAATTGATTGCTGAGCGGAACAGAGGAGCAGGCGTATTGCTTGTTTCGCTTGAAATAGATGAAGTAATGGATATATCGGATCGGATTCTGGTGTTTTATGAAGGTGAAATTGTTGGGGAATTAAATCCTAAAACCATTACAATGGAAGAATTGGGGCTGTATATGGCCGGTGCAAAATCCAATATAAAAAAAGAAGGTAATCCAACATGAATAAATTCAAAATGTTTATAAAAACAAAATGGGATTTATTGCGTAAAAAACCCGAATTTACTACGATTCTGGCTTCAATTGTATCCATTACTTTAGGGATCATTATTGGACTTGTCCTGTTAATGGTTTTGGATATTGAAAATTCCTTCTATGGATTCTCCCAAATGTTAACCGCAGGTTTTTCCTCTTTAAAGAAAATTGGAAAAGTACTGTATACCGCTGTTCCTCTCATCATGACGGGATTATCCGTCGGCTTTGCTTTTAAAACAGGCCTGTTTAATATCGGTGCGTCCGGACAATATGTATTTGGAGGCTTTTTTGGAATGTTTGTCGGAATGGTATGGGGATGGCCATGGTGGCTGGCTTTAATTGCTGCAGCAATTGGTGGAGCAATTTGGGGAGCGATACCGGGAATATTTAAAGCTTTGTTAAATGTAAATGAAGTAATTACATCGATTATGTTTAACTGGATTGGTCTTCACCTTGTCAATTTAATCATTACAACTACGCCTAAAATGTTACCGTTTTACTGGACGGGAGAAGTGGCAGCAGACCGGACAGTCAATCTTGAAGTGGCCAATCCCGGAGCAATCATTCCCCGTCTTGGACTGGATAAACTGTTTACTTCTGAGAATATGAATATTTCGATTTTTCTGGCTGTGTTGGTTGCTGTAATTATTTATATTATCTTGCAGAAGACAACATTTGGCTATGAACTGAAGGCATGTGGTTTTAACCGTCATGCCAGTAAATATGCCGGAATCAATACAAAAAGAAACATTATTTTATCGATGACGATTGCCGGAGCACTTGCCGGAATCGGTGGAGGAATGTATTACCTTTCCGGCATTGCCAATTATACAATTGAACGAAGTGTCAATATCATGGGCTTTAATGGGATTCCTGTTGCCCTGATTGCTTCATCCCATCCAATTGGAACAATCTTTTCTGCCTTTTTTATTTCTTATATCCAAATTGGTGGAGATGCGATGCAACCGGAATTTTCAACTGAAATTATCAATATCATAATATCCATTATTATTTATATGAGTGCTTTCTCTGTTCTGTTTAAAACATTTATCAGCAAAAGGTTAAAAAAGAAACAAGAAAATATCGAGATAATGAAGGAGGGTCAAGAATGAGTGTTGCAGCAAATATTTTTAGTAACATGATTATTTTTGCCGTTCCCCTATTACTGGTTGCCTTAGGCGGTATGTTTTCAGAACGAAGCGGAACAATTAATATCGCTCTGGAAGGTATTATGGTAATCGGTGCTCTGTTTGGTGCTTTGGTTTTAAAATGGATATATCAAAAAGACTTCATGCCGGATTCACCCCAGCTTGCTATGCTGATTGCTATTCTGGTCAGTGGGTTGTCAGGCAGTTTGTTTTCCTGGTTACTGGCATTTGCAGCTATTCGCCTCAAAGCAGATCAAACGATAGGAGGAACAGCTCTGAACATGCTTGCTCCTGCTTTTGCAGTCGTTTTAACCTGGGCAATTCAAGGGCAGGGTCAAACTGTTATCAGCGTACCGACTGCCTGGATCAAGCTGACTCCAGAATCATTTGGTTTTACATCCAGCCCCAATCCCGGTTTTTTTGAAATTGTCTTCTTCAAATATTTTTACCTGACGACGATTGTTGCCATTTTGGTATTAATTCTGTCCTGGGTTATACTGTATAAAACCAAAATAGGTCTGCGGATCCGATCCTGCGGTGAACATCCCCATGCTGCCGACAGTGTTGGGATAAATGTCTATAAAATCCGTTATTTGGGAGTGATGATTTCCGGTATGCTTGCCGGTATTGGCGGATTAGCCTTTACAATAGCAGCGGGAGCAGGATTTCAGTCTAATGTTGCAGGATATGGTTTCTTAGCCTTGGCTGTCATGATTTTCGGTAATTGGAAGCCGTGGCGAATATTTGGAGCATCTTTATTCTTTGCTTTCTTTCGAAGCATTGCGGGAATGTCAGGGACTCTGTCGGATACTTTCTCCTTTATACCCAGAATGCCCATCTATGTGTATTTGATGCTTCCCTATGTTGTTACAATGATAGTACTTGCGTTCACGTCAAAAAAATCCCATGCTCCAAAAGCAGAAGGGATTCCTTACGATCCAAGTCAGCGATAGGAATGGTAAAGCCATTCCTTTTTTTATGAAGAGAAAAAAGAATTGTAAATTAACGAAGTGTGTGGTAGAATAAGAAAAAGAAATGAGTGGTAAGATGAGAGAAAAGTTACAGGCTATTCCCCATAAACCAGGTTGCTATCTCATGAAAGACAGTAATCAAACAATAATTTATGTTGGAAAGGCAAAAGATTTATATCATCGTGTCCGAAGTTATTTTATCGGCAGTCATAATACGAAAACAACAAAATTAGTATCACAAATCGTTGATTTTGAATATATTATTACATCAAGTGAAACAGAAGCTTTTATATTGGAAATAAACTTGATTAAAAAACATCATCCGAAATATAATATTATGCTCATGGATGATAAAAGTTATCCCTATATCTGTATTACGGATGAACCCTACTCCCGTTTGATTACCGTTCGGAGTACAGAAAAAATAAAGGGAACATATTACGGTCCCTATCCCAATGCAAAGGCAGCAAAGGAAATCGTTGAATTACTGAATAAGATATATCCTCTTCGTAAATGCCGGGTCCTTCCGAAAAAAAAGTGTCTGTATTATCATATCGGGCAATGTCTGGCCCCCTGTATCCATCCAATCTCTTTGCATGAATACGAAGAAATGAAAACCAAGGTTCATCAGATTCTTAAAGGAAATGTTGCCCCGGAAATCAAAGCCCTCCAAAAGAAAATGGAAGATGCTTCGCTTCGTCTGGAGTTTGAAAAGGCCCTCGAATATCGCAACCTGCTTTATGATTTAAAGGTAGTAACGGAAAAACAAAAAATGGAAACCAATTTGGTGGACAGTGATATATTTGCATATTTTTATGAAGAAAAGAAATGCAGCATTCAGGTATTCCATGTCCGGGAAGGTAAAATACTGGAACGAAGCGGTCATCTCTATCAGGATGTAGAAGATCCGCTTGAAGTGTTTCAGGAATTTATCGTTCGTTTTTATCTGGAAAAAAACAATCCAATTCCACTGCAGATACTGATCAGTGAAGGGGATAAAGAATTACTGGAAGAATTATTAAAACACCCCGTAATGATTCCCAAAATCGGTAAAAACAAAGAGTTGATTCGTTTGGTACAGGAAAACGCCCACCAAAAAATAGCGGAGCTGGAAAAGATTCAGGAACAAAAATTCTTAAAAACAGAGGGAGCGATTCAAGCCCTTGCGAAACTGATTGATCTTCCCCATCTGAAGCGAATCGAAGCTTTCGATAATTCCAATATCAGTGGGATGAGCGCTGTCAGTGCGATGGTTGTTTTTATTGACGGCAAACCAGTCAAAAAAGAATATCGAAAGTTTCTCGTTAAAACAGTAGTAGGAGCAAACGACGTGAAAACGATGGAAGAAGTAATCTGTCGGCGTTACAGGGAAGAAAAAAATCAAACCGATTTAATCATATTGGATGGTGGATACAATCAGATGCAGGCTGCCTACACTGCCCTGAAGGCTGTAAACAGAAAGATTCCTGTTGCAGGCTTAATAAAAGATGAACATCACCGGACAAGAGCGCTGTTGTATCAGGACCAAACTTTTGAATTGGATAAAAGCAGTTTCGTTTTTCGGTTACTCGAAAAAATTCAGGATGAAGTTCATCGCTATGCCATTCACTTTTTTCATCAAACCCACCAAAAAAATACCTTTTTATCCAAACTGGATGATATAAAAGGAGTTGGGAAAGTGAAAAAAGCACAAATTCTGGCTATAGTCGGTCGGGAAGATTTTGAAGAGGAGTTAACAAAGCTCCCCCTTACTTCAGAACAAAAAGAACAAGTGAAAAAGATTTTTACGAAATAGAAAGGAAGTTCAAGATGATTTTTGGGAAAATACATCATATTAATCGCGAATACCGTTTGCTTTCAATTATCATAAACAAGCGATTGGCCTATTTTCATATTACCCATAAAATGATGAAAGATTTTAAATCCTACTTTTATCAATTACCCTATGTTCAGTTTCAGCCTGAAAAGAACTATATGATTATAAATGGGGTACGGGCCAGGGAGGTTGCCTGTTTTCATAAAATAATGATTCCTTCTGTTTATCAGTACAAAACATTTTATGATATTAACCACATTCGAAAAGCAGTAAAACAGTTATTGGATAAACCTACTTATAAACTGTTTCTCGACCTCGAATTCACGATGCCTTCTTCCATTAAACCGAAAGCATCGGAAATCGTTCAGTATGGTATGATTTTGGAAGATGACAAAGGACAGGTCATTTTGGAAAGCAGTGCACTGGTCAATCCACTTTATTCAAAAGCTTTAAACAACAAGACACTGAAATTTCTGTCACGGGAAGCAAAAGACTTCAATCAGGCAGTTTCCTATATTGCATTCTATCAGCTGCTGGAGCAGATTATCCGCGATTATGATGCGAAGATTGTTGCATGGGGTAGAAATGATATCTTAGCCTTGGAGCGTTCTTTCAAAACAAATCATCTCCGTCCCCTTGATATTCGCAACCGATATATGAATTTAATGCAGATTATTAAAAATTATTACAGTTTCCGTCAGGAAAAAGGATTGTTTCCCATGTATCAGGAACTGACAAACAAGGAAGCAAAAGTCCAGATTCACGATGCTTTGGAAGATGCGAAAATAGCCCGCGAAATATATTATTTGTTTAAAGAAAAAATGATTCAAGACCTGGGTGATATTTAAGTTATTTTTAATGATGATGGGGAATAATGTAAGCGACTCCCAAACTTTTGTTATAAAAAAGAAAAGCACAAATTTATTATTTGTGCTCTTTTTTTATTTCTTCAGGAAAACAGGAATGAGAACCGGTTTTCGTTCCGTCAATTCATTGATATAAGTTGTCAGTTCTGCTGCAATGTGATTCTTCACAGACGGCAAATGAATGTGACTGTGGGTATCGAGATATTTTTGATACACAGCAGCAGCTTTAATTTGAATTTTATCGATAATTTCTGTTGAGTGGGTAGTATAGATGAAACCTCGTGACAAAACCTGGGGAGTGCTTATTAACTGATGGCCATCCAAGGCGTAGATAACGGCCAAGAAGCCATCATCACTCATCCATTTTCTTTCCTTGATTAAGCCGGAATCGACTACCTGATAGTGGGAATCAATATAAACATCACCGGCCGGAACCATATATTTACTGCTGATACCATGCTTATTGATCTGCAGTACTTCACCATTCTGCATGATAAAGCAGTTTTCACGTTTTACTCCGGTTGATACTGCCAGCTCCAAGTGTTTCGCAAGCATCGAATACTCGCCGTGAATCGGCATAAAATATTCCGGTTTTGTCAGAACAAGCATCAGCTTTAATTCGTCCTGGGAGGCATGGCCGGAAGTATGGGTATCGGTTAGCGGACTGTTGACAATAACAGTGGCACCAGCCTTATATAACTTATTGATTGTTCGGTTGACTGACTCTTTGTTTCCGGGAATGGGAGAAGAAGAAAAGACAATAGTATCGCCCGGTATCAGCTTGATCTGACGGTGGGTTCCTTCCGCAATTCGGGAAAGAGCAGCAAGCGGTTCACCCTGGGAACCGGTGCTTAAAATGGTAATTTTTTCCGGTGGCAAATGCGGGAATTCTCTTGCTGTAATAAAAGTACCGGCAGGAGCTTTGATATACTTTAATTGTTGGGCAACATTGACTGTTTTTTCCATGCTTCGGCCGAATACAATAATTTTTCGGCCACTGGCAACGCTTGCTTCCACAATTTGCTGGACGCGATAGACATTGCTCGCGAAAGTGGAAATAATAATTCGGCCTTTGATTTGCGAGAAAATGCTGCGGATACTGGTACTGATTTTTTTCTCCGAGCTGGTAAAGTGGGAAACAGAAGCATTTGTACTGTCAGCAAGCAAAAGGCGGACGCCTTTCTGGGCATAGGTAGTCAGTTTATGATAATCGGCATGCTGTCCGATTGGGGTAAAATCAAATTTGAAATCCCCGGTATGAAGGATATAACCGTATTTTGTGAGAATGGCAATTCCAAAAGAATCGGGAATCGAATGGTTTGTTCGGAAAAATGAGATTGTGAAATGCTTGAATGTAAAAACGGAATCATCATTGAATTCCTTGATTGGAACGCTGATCTGGGGGAAATCCCGAAACTTGTTTTTAATTAATTCTACGGCCAGGCCGTTGGCATACACTTGGGGGATATTTACAGAGCGCAGTAAAAAGGGCAGTCCGCCAATATGGTCTTCATGACCGTGGGTGATAAATACACCGATTATTTTTTTCTCATTTAGCTGCAAATAGCGATAATCGGGAATGACATAATCGACACCATATGCATTGTCGGGAAATAAAAAGCCCGAATCAATTATCATGATTTCGTCGAGGCATTCGAGGACATACATATTTTTTCCGACTTCTCCAAGTCCTCCCAATGCATAGACTTTTACATCCTCATCACTGAATGCTTCAACCAATGTCTTTTTTGTTTTGTTAATCATAGGATCCTCCTTTCGAAAGGATTATTAATTTATTATACCTTAGATGAAATAAAAAATAAAGAGAAAAACATTTCTATTTTCTATAAAGTAGTGTATAATCAAAGCGGTGAATGCAGTGCAAAACAAACTATTTTTATTTGATGTCGACGGGACACTATACGACGGAAGGCAGAAGAAAATTCATTCTTCGACCTGTGAAGCGCTTCAAGCCCTGAAAAATGCCGGACATGAACTGGTCATTGCAACAGGGAGAGCCTATTTTATGCTTTATTCCATTGCCCCTGTTATCCATTTAATCGACCATTTCATTTTAATAAACGGTCAGCATATTCTTGCCAACCACCAAACCATTTACGAAGATAAAATCGAGCATCAGCTACTAAAACCCTTATTGGAATCGTTTCGAAAACGGAATATCCCATACGGTTTTCAATCAGCTTATTGTGAATCAGTCAGTCACATCAATGATACCGTTCTTGCTTCCTTTGCGGAATTGGATCTGAATCTTCCTCCGGAAGATGCAAATTTCCATGAAAAAGAAGCGGTATATCAAATGTGGTGTTTCTGTGATGAAGAACAAAAGAAAGAAATAATGATTGAAAATCCCGCTTTTGATTTTATTAAATGGATGGGTGTCGGGTATGATGTCATCAAGAAAGGACAATCCAAAGGCAAGGCACTGCGGACTTTATTGCAATATTTGAAACGTGATCCGCAGGATGTGATCAGTTTTGGTGATGGGGACAATGATATCGAAATGCTGATGGAATCAGGGTTGGGAATCGCAATGGGAAATGCCTCCCCGGCCTGTAAAGAAAAAGCAAATTACATTACGAGTACAATCGAAGAAAACGGGATTGAAAAGGCATTAAAAAAATTTGGCTTTCTGGAGTGAAATATGGTTACCATTGTTGTATTGTCCATTTGGATTATTTTTGTCAGTCAGTTTTTAATGATTTATCACAGGCTGCCAACAAGGCATTTATTTCTACTGAAAATAATTGCCAGTTTTGGTTTTTTTGCTGTCGGTATAAGTGCTTTTCTTGAAAACCCCAATCAAATTGCTATCTATTTCAGTTATTTACTGACTGGTCTGGTTTTTGGTTTGTTGGGTGACATCGGGTTGGGTCTGAAAGAAATATTTCCTTCGCAGCGCCAATCCTGGATGGCAATCGGTGGTTTTTCCTTTTTAATCGGCCATTTGTTTTATATCATCGTTTTATATAATATTGCAAGTTACGCTCTGTATGTTGTTCTGCCGATTGCAGTTGTTTTAAGTTTTTTTGGTTTTTTACTCAATCATTATGTCCTTCATCTGCAATTGGGGAAAATGAAAGCTATCATTTTACTGTATACCTTCATCAGTTCTGTTTTATTGGTCCTTGGAATCGGAAATGTCTTGTTTGATTACTCTATCGTAAGTCTGATGCTGGGAATTGCCGTTGTTTTATTTGTTGTATCGGATTATCTGTTAGCTATTCTGTATTTTAAGAAAACAGAAATAAAACAAAGAAAAGCAATTAAAATAATCAATTTGAGTTTATATTATATTGCGCAGTACATCATTGCAATGGTTTTATTTATCGGATAAAAAAAGGAGTAAATGCAAACTTTACTCCTTTGTTTCTTCCTGAGGCATAAATACAACCGGACTTGAATTTTCCGGGATAAAAAATGGATTATCGGAACGGATATGATCGACAAAGAGAATACCCTGCAAATGATCATATTCATGTTGGAAGACGACAGCCATGTATCCTTTTAGTTTCAATGTTGCTTCTGTTACTTCAAAACTGTCGAAATCAAACAAATGGCATTTTGCTGTGATTCTTTTTGGACGGTGGACAAAACCATGAGTTTCACGGTCCACGCTCAGACAACCTTCCCCGGTTGGAATAAAAGTCAGTTCTTCGGAATGGGAGATGATTTTTGGATTGATAACCCCATATCGATGGAGTTTTCCTTCTTCATCAAAACCGAGAATTGCAAACATTCGTTTCAATACATCAACCTGAACAGCGGACAATCCGACACCCGGTCGAATTCCCAACCGGTCACAGGCTTCTTCATCATAACTGTTGATTAAATATTCAACCATTAAACGAAGGGTATGTTTATCTTCATCCGTTAACGGTAAGGAAACGGGAAGTGACTTTTTACGAAGATCTTCATTATCTTCTTTTATGATATCTTGATATGTTAACATCTTTTTCACCCAAGCATATCCTACCATAAAAAAAGCACTTTATCAATATAATTACATTTTTATTAGTCGATTTATATGATATAATATAAGTTAAGAGGTAGACCATGGAAAAAGAAATAAAAATAGATTATTCCATTTATCGTGTTGAAGAAATCGTGCAGATCAATTCCTTCTGGACATTGCTTGCCAGCAATCGGTATCAGAAGATGGCTAAAGATGAATTGATCAGCCGGTATCGAACCTATCAGAACATCATACATAACAAGGCCCTGGAAAAAGAATATGACCGCATGTTTCAATCCATGTATCAACGCTCTATCTACAAAATCATGAAAGAGTGGATGAAGGGCTGATGAGACTGGATAAATATTTGTGCCACACGCTGGAACTTTCCCGCCGCGATGTCCACAGGCTGCTTGCTGATAAGAAAATCACAGTAAACAATCAGATCTGTATGAGAAAAGATACCGTAATCAATGAAGAAAAAGACAGAATTGCTTATGAAGGCAGGGAATTGTTATATCGTTTTTTCCATTATATCATGTTGAACAAGCCGCAGGGAGTAGTCTGTGCCGTTCGTGACAGTAAATTTCCGACGATTAACCAGATTATAGGTGATCATAAAAATCTCCATCCGATAGGACGCCTGGACAAGGATACAGAAGGGTTGGTGATTATGACCAATAACGGTTCCCTAACCCATGCTTTAACCAATCCCAACAAAGACGTTGCAAAAACATACCTGGTTCATTTAAAGTCACCGATCGAAGAGGATTATTCAGCCCAGTTGGAAAAGGGATTGGATCTTTATGACGGCAAAGGAAAACCATATCGAAGCAAACCAGCAAAACTTATCCGTTTGGAAGCAGATAAGTGCTTGGTAGAAATCACAGAAGGCAAATATCATCAAGTAAAGAAAATGTTTTTGAAACTGGGTAATGAAGTTATCTATTTAAAACGACTTGCAATTGGTTCCATTTGTTTGGATGATAAGTTGGAAGTGGGGCAGTTTCGGAGTTTAACTGACCAGGAAATAAATCAGTTGAAAGGAATCGGATAAAATGGCAATCGTGCATATGATGATTGGAATTCCTGGTTCGGGGAAAACAACGATTGCGAAAATATTGGCAAAACAATATAATATTCCAATTATATCAACAGATGAAATGCGGACTCAAAATCCGAGTTGGAGTGAAGCAAAACTGTGGCCGGAAGTATATCGTTTAAGCGCTGAATGGTTAATAAAAGATCAGGATATCATATTTGATGCAACCAATATTGATATAACGATGCGCAACCGCTTTGTTGAAGAAGTTCATAAAGCAGGAGCAAAGTTTCAAAAAAAAGCATATATTATTTTAACCTCCGTTGAAGAAGCGGTAAGAAGAGTGGCAAAACGTAATTTAAACAAGGAAGAACGCTATTTACCGGTTGAAGTAGTGAGAATGTACGGTAAAAAACTTCAATATCCAGCCATCAGTGAAGGATTTCTGGAGATAATTGAGTGGATTAATGAATAAAGTAGGATAAAAGGTATTGTAATAGTATTGGAAATATGATAGAATAATTAGAGAAGCAAAAAAATAAAACACAATAATGAGAAGACTTTGAAAAGTGAAGATGGGGGAACTTTTTGAAGAAAAAGCGAAGCCACGGAAACTATAATTTTCCGTTTTTTTGCTTTCTTGCTGATTTGAAAACAGTAAAATTTTTTCTGTGCACAGGAGGTATTTATGAAAAAATTTTTAGTATTACTGGTAATTATTTTTCTTGGTGCATTCATTGCTGGATGCCAACAATTAGCCGTTGTTACATCAATTGAAATCGAAAGTGAAACAACTGAATTTGATCAAAACTTTCAATTGAGTGACCTCAATGTTAAAGTAAATATGTCAAATGGAACAAGCAGTACCGTTCCTTTGCAGGAAAGCATGCTGAGTAGCGAGGATCTTGCAAAGTTTCAGTCTCCAGGCGAACATACCATCAGTGTCAATTATCTTGGGGCTATAACCCAATTAACTATAACCATTACCGCCGAACCAGGTGAAGATGGTCGAGAAGTTGAGATGAATGTGGTAGACGGATATATCGTATGGCGATATGCAGGAGATACTGCCTGGACCAATTTAGTTGCATTAACTGCAATTACAGGACCTGCCGGTGCAGGTGAAGATTTTGAATTCCGGGTAGAAGGGGATTACATTCAGTGGAAGAGAGAATCAGAAACTACCTGGACGGACCTGATATCCACTGCATCCTTAATTGGACCAGCCGGACTGGATGGTAAAGATGTAACGTTTAGAGTGGACAGCGGATTTATTCAATGGCAATATGTCGGCGATACAACCTGGACCAATCTGATTGCGTTATCTTTGCTTGTCGGACCAGCTGGAGAAAATGGTGCAGATGGTAAAGATGTAACATTCAGAGTAGATACTGGCACAGGATTTATTCAATGGCAGTATGCCGGTGATACAACCTGGACCAATCTCGTTGCATTATCTGCTTTAACCGGAGCTGCTGGAGCTACCGGTGAAGACGGAAAAGCAATTGTATTGAGAAATGATACAGCTTCTGGGTATATTCAATGGCAGTATGTCGGTGATACTTCCTGGACCAATCTTGTTACATTGGATTCTCTAAAAGGACAGGACGGGAAGGAAGTTGCTTTCAGAACAGACAGTGGTTATGTTCAGTGGCAGTATGTCGGCGAAGATACTTGGACAAATTTGATTGATTTGGATGCTTTAAAAGGTCAGGATGGTCTTACTCCTACCATTGCTATTAACCAGGATGGTTATTGGGTAATCAATGGCGTTGTAACGGAATATCTTGCCAGTGGCGGAGGGACATATGTTCCCCAAAAACTGTCAGTTACATTTGATCTGGACGGTGGCGCGTTGCCTGCTGGTGTATCGGCAGTCCTTGAAAATATACCAAAGGGAGACCCAATTGATTTACCGGTTCCAACTAAAGAAGGATATGTGTTCAAAGGTTGGTTTTCAGGATTTGGTGTAAATGATGGTCAGTTCTTGAATTTCATGCCTGTTGTAAAGAATATGACTCTTTATGCAGTATGGGAATTAGACACGCAACCAATTGAAGATTTGATAGCAATCGCTAAAAGTGATAATTTCACGATGACTGAAGAAGTACTTTCTACTTATACCGTCGGATTAATGCAAGGAAGCGATAATGAATTTAATCAGATTGCAATAAATCGCTTGGGAAACAGAGATATATTATCCCACGAAATAGCTTATCGGGAATATTATGATCATGAACTGGGTAAAATAGTTTATGATGGATACAGAGAAGCTTATAAGTGGCATCGATATCAAAACGTTGGTTTTGTATATGCAACTTATGACAATCCATTGGAACAGCAACTCTGGAATTTAGAGCATTTGTATGGTGAATTCTATTTTGAATTTCCAATGGAGCAATTTGACTTAGCTCAATTTGTAAAAAGACCGGGGGAAAACATTTATGATTTAATTATTACTGAAGAATTCATGAATATGATTCCTTTGGAAATTCCGGATGGTGTGACTTATGAAATTGCTGCTTATGTCGATATTACATTGAAAAGATTTGCGATGGAAATTGATATGAGCGGTGAAATGGACGAACAGCCTGTAACTGCTTCAGTCGTTATGTCGATGCAGTTTTCTGCAGTTGGCACAACTGTAGTGGAATTTCCGGAACAAGAAGCAAAAGAAAATTTACTGGATTTGATTGATTTCGAAATATTAAATATTCCGGAACTGGCATTTGCCAGTGAACAGTCCGTATTAGAATTTAATCAATATATCGATAACTACAAGCAAAACATAAATGGTTTAGGCCTTAGTGATTTAGTAAATGAATATGCCAATTTCTATTATTATATTCATAACTTTGAATTTCAAATAGACCCACTTGAAGAACATCGTTATACTACAATCCAAAATATGCTGTCTGAATTGGAATTTAAGAAGGAAACAGCAACTGCAGACAGCATTCTTAATATGATGGCTATATACGATGACTATGTAATTGACATCAATGCAGCACTTACAGTTGAAGCAATTGATTTATTAAGAGATAACTTCTATACAGATCTGGAAGCTGCTTATGTGTTTGATGAAGCAACGTATTTATTGACACAGGCAAAAGAAAAGGCAATAGACGAAATTACAGGACCATTCCAGGCATTTATGAATGTTTTGGTCAATGATACTGATCGTGGACAGGTATATGAAGATATGAATAATTTCCTCGATCAGATCGAAGATGCAATGGACATTCCTACCATAGAAGGTATTGTAAGTTCTGCACTGCTTACGCTTCAAAACTATACTTATCCTGTTGATGCCGTTCTTTTGGAAGAAGCAAGAAGTCAAATTCTTTATATGCTTACTTCACAATATGCTTCCATGTGGATGCATGTCGATTTATTTGATATGGCTATCCACGAAGCATATGAATTATGCGTAACAAATATTGAAAATGCCACTACATTCCAGGATTTACTAAACATTTATTTAGTTGATGCACCAGTCATGGTTCAGATGTTTATGACTTTAATAGAAGATGAATTCATATTACCGATGCTCCTTGATGAATACAATGCCCTCATGGATGCTGTATATGATGAAGCAGGTGCGGATATTGTTGATGCAGCGTACAATGCTGCCCTGGCAAGATTGGCTGAAGTAGACAGTCCTGACCAATACGAAAGTGTATTTAATGTATTTCATTACGAACTAAAAGATCTCGTAAAAGACGAACTGCAATACTACATCGCTTCAAAAACAATTCAAATTCTAAACTTATTTGAAAGATACAGTGCAGATGCAACAGCTGACAGTATTGCATTGATGAATACAGTTGTCACCGATGGCTTAGCTGATTTAGCACTTGCTCTTAATGAAACTGCTGTATATGAGATTTCAGAAGACATTTTCTACCAATTGGAAGTAGCTCATGAAGTGGATCCGCTCATTATGCAATTAAATTTCTTTAAGGAAAGAACGAATGTTGCATTATATTATTTTTATGAACAATTGATGTATTTTTATAATGGTGATCCAGAACTGGATAGTTTATTCTATTACTATGTAACTATCTATGAAACACTGATCAGACATGCTGCAACACAAGAGGATGCTACCCAATATCTCAATGAATTTGGAGTTAAACTGTTATCCTTTGATGCTGTCTATGATGTAAGCTTGCTTTCCGGACAAATCGGTTCCATGCTGGAAGAATGCCACAATATGTGGGAAGATTATCTAGTGAACTGGCCGGAACTGGCGGCTCAGCAAACTGCTTTCTTAGATGTAATGGCTGATTTGGAAGCTGCTACTACTATAGAAGAATATTTAAGTGCTGTTATGACCGTTAGGACCTTCCTTATTGTCCAATCTTTGGAAATGAATCGAATTGTCGTATTGGACATTATGGAAGATAATTATAATTATTTCCACAGCTTTGTCATTCCGGGAGCTTTGGTTGAATTGGATGCATTATATGCTCAATATACAGACCTGGCTGCCAATGCAACAACACAGTCTTTCCTGTGGTATTTGGAAAATAAATTTTATCAGGTATGCAATCAATTGGAAGTAGATCCACTGGGCTTGTCAAAGGCAGATGCCATAGTTGCTCTGTATGATGCATTAACCAGCCTCAGTCAGACTGCCACTCCGGACAGTGTCATTGCCATGACTGCAATATTTGATCAGACTGTAGTCCTGATAAACGAAGCACTGGATGAAAATGCCATAGATACAGCGTACTTACAAGGATTAAGTGACATTGAAAATGCTTATGTCTTTGATACTGCTGCACAGGAATTGGCAGAATATATTGAGTATGCGAAAGGTGAATTGTCAGGTGTATTTCAATCCTATATTCAAATGTTAGTTGATCCTCTTGATCAGGAACAGGTAGAAATTGCTTTGAATCAATACCTGAGTCAATTGGATGCTGCAAACAGCAAAGAGGAAGTGGATACCATATTTGATACTGCCACTGCTTATATTGCCGGTCTGACTTATCCGGAAGATCCAACAAAACTGGAAGCGGTTCGTTATCAATTATATTATCGAATCACTGGCGATTATGTTTTTCTGGCAAATGCCCTTGGAACAGTTGATCCTGATTTTGATGCCGCTTATCAATTGTTATTTGGTTATATTGAAGCAGCTTCCACTTATCAGGAATTGCTTAATATTTATTTAACTGAATTACAGCCTTTCTATGATGTGTATATGGTAAAAAGGATTGAACAATTCCAAGATATGCTTGCTGAAGAGTATGCTATCTATCAGTATGCAGTAGGAGAAGCTGATCAAACTGCACTAACTGATTTGTATAATGATGCAAGCCTTGCTACTTCTATGATTCAGGATGGAGTTGAATTTGGTCCGATTATTCAGGCTTTCCACGATGGAGCATCCTTACTTGATTACGATGGCATCCTTCTCGAAGCAAAGACAATGGAAGCACATCTGTACCATGAATTGGAATGGAGCGCTAATACAGCGACTGAAGACAGTCTCATTGCAATGGGTGCGATTGTGGATGGTGCCTTGGCAAGACTTAGTGCAGCCACAACGATGGATGAATTGAATACCATTCATCAAACTATTATGGAAGAGTTGTTTGCTGCCATGGTTGATGATGAAAACAAAATCAATACAATGTTTGCTATCGAAAAATTAATGACTCGGGTCTACATGGTCGGTGAAGCACTTGTCCCATTCCTGATGGAGGACAGCACTGAAGCTCATCTCATTTGGAATTATTGTGAATTATTTGAATTTTATATGCATTTCGCACCAACAATTTATGATGCGCAAGTTTTATTTGAAGAATTTTATGCACAGATATTTGCATTCCAATTCCCATTTGATGTTTCTAAGTTAACTGAAATGATTGGTTATGCAGAGGAAGAATTTGTAGGCCAATATGATGAAATAATTCTTGTCTTCGGTGAACTTACTCCAGCAGATGAGGCTTTATATCTGGACGTACTTGCTGCATTTCAGTCTTCTACAACTGTTGAAGAATTCCTGGATACCGCATTTGTTGTGTTCGATTTCTTAGATCAGTTTTCAATAGTTATTGCTCAGGAAGAAGCACTTGCTGATATGAACGAAATATATCAATCCTATTTAGGAATTGTTATCGAAACAGAACTTACAGTATTAAATGATCTTTATCAAGATTATATTGCTTTGCTTGATACCGTTACTTATGAATGGCAGGCATATGATTTGGTATGGGAATTTGAATCAGCCTGTTATGAATTGGAAATTGATCCGCTGAAACAGGCAAAACAAGAATATTCGAATTATTTACAGGATCATTTTAACAATTTATCGAGGGATGCAACACAGGGCAGCATTATTGCAATGCAGGCTTTGGTTGTTGAGTTTGGTACAGAGCTGCAAAACGCAACCATCGTTCAGGAAGTTTTAGACCTCTATTATCTCTATTATCAATTATTGGAAGATGCGTTTGTGGCAGACCCCTTTATCGAACAGCTAAACTACGAAAAAGAATGGTACACGGAAGCACTCTGGCATTATACACAGATGATGGAATATACTTCAAATGATGATCAGGCAAAACAGACAGTTTACCAAATTTACTATCAGGCAGTAAATGAAATCAGTGAAGCAATTGATTCTGAACAAATAGTAACCCTTTATAACAATTTTGAA
>JAQUYJ010000099.1 GCA_028691905.1 Bacilli bacterium | reverse complement strand
GGTCGGAATGCAGGAAAAAACAAATTTGGAAGTCGGCTGTGTGATTCGGCCCCTTTTATCCATTTCCAAACAGGAAATCAAGGAGTATGCTGAGAGCAATCATCTGTTTTACTACGAAGATGAATCCAACCACCAAAACCTGTACACGAGAAACCGAATCCGAAATAAAATCATTCCTCTTATTAAAAAAGAAAACCCCCTGTTTTTAGAACAATTTGTTCTCTTTAAAAAAGAAACAGTGGAAATTGCAGACTGGCTGGATGAAGTTAGGGACGGCTGGCTGGATGCATATATCAGAAAAAGTGAAAACAAAATTGCCTTTTCAAAAATTGCCTTTTTAAAAAATAAGAGTCTGATCCAGATTGAAATTCTGTTTGCCATCCTAAAAAGATTTAACCTATCGAAAAGTGCTGTTCAGGAACTGATTGGCTTAATTGCCAATAAAGATCCCAATATCAAAATAAAATTTACAGGATTTATTTTTTTGAAAGAATACGATCAAATCCAATTTTTATATGATGAGAAAGAAAAAACATCGTTTTCTGTTTTGTTGACAGGGATTGGAGAATACCCAATTGATGAAAAAAGAAAAATTGTAGTACGAAAAAATAATCACAAAAATAGCGCAAATCCATCCAATATATGGTATAATAGTGATAAGTTGCCGATTACTGCAAGATGCAGGCATGAAGGTGATAAAATGCATTTTGATTACGGTACCAAAAAAGTAAAGCGGATTTTAATCGATCGGAAAATTCCGTTGTCTGTTCGGGAACAGGTGATTGTTTTGGAAAAAGACGAAGAAATTATTGCTTTACTGGGAATGGTAGTCTCATCAAAATACAAAGCACAGGAAAACAGCGACATACTCATTGAATTAAAGGAGATCTGAAATGAAAGTGAATGCGTGTATTGAAGAAGTCCTCATCACAAATGAAATGATTCAGGAAAAATGTGAGGATTTGGGAAAACAAATCAGTAAGGACTATGCAGGGCTGACACCTGTTTTAGTTGGATTATTGAAGGGCAGCGTGCCTTTTATGGCCGAACTGGTAAAACATATCGAATGTGATATGCAAATGGATTTTATTGATGTATCCAGTTATGACGGTGTCAACTCAACAGGAAAGATAGAACTGGTACGTGATATGACCACTCCTGTGGAAGGACGTCATGTCGTCTTGGTAGACGACATAATCGATACCGGTTTAACATTGCATGAAGTTATACATTTATTAAAAACGAGAAAAGCCTTAAGTGTAGAAACCGTAACACTGGTAGATAAACCGGAAGGAAGAAAAATTCAGGGAATGAATCCAAAATATGTGGGATACCACATCCCAAATCGATTTGTGGTTGGGTTTGGACTGGATTTCAACGAGTTATATCGGAACCTTCCCTATATTGGTATTCTCAAAAAAAGTTATTACGAAAAATAAAAGGAGGTAACAATGGCTCAAGGTCCACAACCAAAACCCAAAACATTCAATCGAAAAGATCTTGGTCTGATCTTAATTATTTCGCTTGTTTTAATTGGGTTAATCTTATTAATTACAAGAAATTCTAACCAACCGGATTCTCTGACTACAAATGATTTCTATGCCTACGTCCAGGATGGAAGTATCTCCCAGATGCGGGTTCAGCCTGCAGGTAGCGGGGCAAATGAATCCCTTTATACCATTACCGGTGTATATAAAGTAGGGACAGAGGAAAAAGCATTTGAAATAGTTGTTCATCAGGAAACATTGAATTGGTTAATTGAAGAAGCAAAAACGACGACAACCTTTACTCTGGAAATTCTGCCTTTGAATACAGTCAACTGGCTGGAAATTATTTTCACCTTTGGACTGCCGATTGCTCTGTTTGTATTCTTAATATTTATGTTCAGAAGCAACAGTGCAGGGAACAATAAAGCATTTGATTTCGCTAAGAGCAGAGCACGTCTGAATCGTCGTTCCACCACCACATTTAAAGATGTTGCCGGTGCGGATGAAGAAAAGGAAGAAATGCTGGAAGTAATTGACTTCCTGAAAGATCCAAAAAAATATTACGAAATCGGTGCAAGAATTCCGAAAGGAGTGCTGTTAATAGGCCCTCCCGGAACCGGGAAAACACTGTTGGCAAGGGCTGTTGCCGGAGAAGCAAAAGTACCGTTCTATTCGATTTCCGGTAGTGATTTTGTAGAAATGTTCGTTGGGGTCGGCGCATCCCGCGTTCGTGATATGTTTAAAGTTGCAAAACAGAGTGCACCCTGTATTGTCTTTATTGATGAAATAGATGCCGTGGGTCGGCAAAGAGGAGCAGGTTTAGGCGGCGGTCATGATGAACGGGAACAGACTTTAAACCAATTGCTGGTTGAAATGGATGGGTTCAGTGACAATTCCGGTATCATCGTTATGGCAGCAACCAACCGTCCCGATGTTTTGGATCCGGCACTGCTTCGTCCGGGTCGATTCGACCGTACAATTACGATGAGCAATCCTGACGTAAAAGCAAGGACAGCAATCTTACAGGTTCATGCCCGCAATAAAAAAATATCACCAAAAGTCAATTTGGAAGATGTTTCCAAAAGAACACCCGGTTTCAGCGGTGCTGATCTGGAAAACTTATTGAATGAAGCAGCTCTCCTGGCGGCACGTGAAAACCGAAAAGAAATTAAAATTTATGATATTGATGAAGCAATTGACCGTGTCTTGATGGGACCTGCGAAAAGAAGTCGAAAATACAGTTCTCAGGAAAAGAAACTGGTTGCCTATCATGAGTCCGGACATGCCATTCTTGGCATTAAACTGGACAGTGCAGAAATTGTTCAGAAGGTTACGATCGTTCCCCGCGGTCAAGCCGGTGGATACTCAATGATGACTCCGGAAGAGGAGCATTTCCTCCAGACCAAGAAAAACCTGATGGATACCATTACCGGTTTACTGGGAGGACGGGTTTCCGAAGAACTGTTCATTGGTGAAATATCAACCGGTGCCCATAATGACATTCAAAAAGCAACTGTCATTGCAAGAGCAATGGTTGCTGAGTATGGAATGAGCAAACTGGGTCCGATTCAGTATGAAAAACAGGCAGGTTCAGTATTTTTAGGCCGTGATTATATGACTGACAAAAACTTTTCCGATCAGGTTGCTTTGGAAATCGATCATGAAGTTCGTAATATTATTACAGAATGCTATGAAAATGCAAAGCGGGTATTGGATGAGAACAGGGAAATTGTCCAGTTGGTTGCTGAGCACTTGATTGAAATTGAAACCCTGACCCGAGAAGATATTTACGAATTGGTCAATACCAAACAATTGAATTGGTGGGAAAGAAAGAAAGCAAAAGCAGAAGCTGAAAAAGTAGCGGCCGAAAAAGAGCAGGAACTGCAGGAAATTTACAAAAAGCAGTTGCAGGCAATGGAAGACGCGAAGAAGAAAGCGGACGAACGCGACAATAAGCAATGAGACTCGATAAGTTTTTAAAAGTTTCACGAATGATTAAGCGACGCAGTGTTGCCAGTTCTGCTGCAAAATCGGATAAAGTATTGGTTAACGGCAAAGTTGCGAAACCATCCACAGAAGTAAAAGTGGGGGATATCATCCAAATCTGCTATGCCAATCGTACTGTGGAAGTAAAAGTTGTTCAACTTCTTGCCTCTACCAAAAAAGAAGATGCAAATGACATGTATGAAATGATCAATGTGAGTGAAAAATAAGAGGCAGTTGAGTAATCAACTGCCCTTCTGTTAAGGAGATAAAATGAAAAAAATTAAAATTGCCATTTATGGTGCAGGGAGTACCTATACTCCCGAATTGATGGAAGGGATTATACAAAAACAGAAGAGCCTTCCCGTTGGCCAAATAGACTTAATGGATATTGATGATCGAAAATTGAATATTGTTGGAGGATTGTGTAAGCGAATGGTGGAAGCTGCCGGTCTGGACTGTACGGTCCGTCTTACAAAAGATCTTCCTTCCGCATTGGAAGGAGCAGATTTTGTTTTGGCTCAGATTCGGGTAGGAAAATTACCGGCGCGGATTTTGGATGAAAGAATTCCCTTGAAATACGATCTGATTGGTCAGGAAACCAATGGCATCGGTGGATTTTTCAAAGGACTGCGAACCATTCCCGTTATGATGAATTTGGTTGGACTGATGGAAAAAATCTGTCCTGATGCCTGGCTAATCAACTTTTCCAATCCATCAGGAATGATTGCTGAGGCAATTCTGAATCATTCCAAGATTAAGACGCTGGGATTATGCAATGTGCCCATTAATATGATTGACAGTTTAAAAAAACGATTGGGATTAACACATGCACAGGTCGAATATGTCGGATTAAACCACTTAAGCT
>JAQUYJ010000004.1 GCA_028691905.1 Bacilli bacterium | reverse complement strand
TCGATTCGGCCGTTCAAAAATGCCCGCTTGGTAAATTCCCCCGGTTCTGCCAACTTTGCCCCTTTTGTGAGCAGCAGTTCCACAATTTTATTTGTCACATAAATCCCGCCGTGGGCATTTATTTCAACGACATCTTCCCTGGTAAATGTTTTGGGTGCTTTAAAGATACTTACCAGTACTTCATCCAAAACTGCTGTTTTATCAACAATATAGCCATAATGAATGGTATGGGATGCCTGTTTGGTAAGATTGGTTCCTTTCCATACCGACTGAACAATTGGTATGGCATCTTCACCGCTGATTTTTATAATTGAAATCGCTTGGTTAGCAAGAGCAGTTGCCACCGCTACAATTGTATCATTCATTTTATTCCTCTTTTCTTTGATTAATTATATCACAATTTACTAATTTTTTCTATAAAATTAAAAAAGCCCGAATGGGCTTATAAAGACAATAAATATTCAAAATCCTCTTTGCTGATTTTAAAATCAAGTTTGCTGTTTTCAACAATCCATTTCTGATGGGTTGATTTAGGCAGGGGCAGTGTTTGATAGTCAAGACACCATTTAATGCTCAGCTGTGCTGCTGTTACTCCATATTTCTGTGCCATCTTCACGACTTCTTCATTGTTGAAAATACGGCTTGTTGCCAGCGGCGAATATGCTTCAACCAAAATATTTTCTTTCTCACAGAATTCTTTTAATTTACGGTTGGGACTGCCGATGAATATTCTGATTTGATTGACCATCGGTTTGATGGTTGTTGCTGCCATCAGCTGTTTTAATTGGTCAACTGAAAAGTTTGACACTCCGATTGAACGAATCCTGCCTTCCCGGTATAACTGTTCCAGGGCTTTCCATGTTTCAATGTTATCCGGCATCCAGTCCTTGTCCGATGTATCTCCCCATGGTTTCGGGGCATGAATCAGATACAGATCCAAATAGGTTGTTCCCAGTCTTTCCAGCGTTTTGTTGAATTCTTCAATCGCAACGTCGAATCCTTTTTTCGCAGCATGCAGTTTGCTTGTAATAAACAGGTCTTCTCTTTTTACGTTTGCTTCCTGCAATGCCCGCCGGATAAACTGTTCATTCTGATAGGCTGCCGCTGTATCAATGTGAATATATCCGGCATCCAAGGCCCATTTCACTCCGTTGACACACTGTTCTTCATCTGTAATCTGCCAGGTTCCATATCCCACTTTGGGAATTTTCACCCCATTGTGCAGTGTAAATGTTTCTTTTAAAATCATTGTTTTTCTCCTTTTTTCTTTTATTATACCAAGAATAGGAAACGTATTGGGTCAATTTGCTTTTTTTATTCGCTTTTGATGGCATCAACCGGGTTTTTAAATGCTGCAATTGTCGCCGGGATACTTCCTGAAAGAACAGACAGTCCTGTACTCGCCAGAAACAACAATACAAAGTAGTACCATTCATACCCTATTATTTGCATGGTGGACAAATCAAAGGTTGTTATATTGCTTGCCTGCATCATTTTTGTAATTAAGCTGATGATCGGCCGGATGAAACTGACGCCAAATATTAATCCCGCCAACCCCGATCCGGCACCAAGAATCGCTGTCTGGGCATGAAAAACAGTCGCTATATCAATTCTTTTTGCACCGAGACTTCTCAGTATTCCAATCTCCTTCTGTCTTTCCATCACTGAAACAAAAGTGATGATTCCAATCATGATGCTGCTGACAAGCAATGATATGGCGGCAAAAATAATCAGTACTTTTGTAAGGACCTGGGCAAAAGCGTCAAATTCACGGGCAAAATTCCCCATATAGTCATAATATAATATTTTGTTTTCATCTGAAAAATCCGTGTTGTAATTCTGTAAATATTCATTGATGTAAACCCGGTTATCAAAACGGTCCGTATAGATCCGAATCATATTTATTTCTTCAACCAAGCCCAAATCACCCAGCATTGCTTCATATAGATATTCTTTGGTAATTGTTCCTGTTACACTCGTACTGTCTTCAAAAGGAAGGCCGGTGATGACATTTTTGTTTAATCCGTGGGCCAGCTGATCCTGACCGATTGCTGAGGCATTGGCATCAGCAATCAAATAATCACTCAGCTGTTTGGAATACAGGATTCCATTATCATAAATATTCATGGTTGCGGTCTGTTTGGTTCGGATAATCCCAGAAATCTTTAATGTTAGTGTTGCATTGTTATAGAGGGTTTCATAGGAACCGGAAGAATAATAGGCATAATTGTCTTCGACATTCTTATAATAATATTCGTTATTTTTAATTACTTTATATTCTTTGTCCATCATTTCAGAAAAAGTGTAGGTTGCTATGTCTTCCTGATCAATTCCTAGATAATAGAGAACACTTGCATCAATCGCATTTCTTTTGTCCACCAACAAAACAATGTCTTCTTTGGCAGCAGGAAAGTCCCCGGCCAAAACCTCGTACTGTGATGCAAGAAACGCTTCGTTTTCACTCAGTTGGTAAAACCTGCTCGTTGATACTTTTCGGACAATCCCTTCTGTTCGTGTCAATATTTTCATATCCAGATTGGTCCGATAGTCAATAACATTGTAATAAGAAGAGGGAAGGTCTTCCAAATAGTCCAGGAAATGGCCCTGAAATCGGTTGACATGTCCGTAATAACTTTGCATTTCCCGAACAACGTGAATAATATCTTCATCCGGATACAATTCGTATTCTTCGGTAACCGCGTTGGGATCCATATTGTCAACTGTGGAACGGATTGTTATCGGTTGGTCGAACAGTGTCGCCTTTTGAATATCAATAATATATTTGTTCACCCCGTTGGATATGGACAAAACAAGCAATACTCCCATAATCCCGATACTTCCCCCGAGCATAACGAGAAGACTTCTCATGATTTTTGTAAGGGTGTTTTTAAAGCTCCATTTCAATGCGGAAAACAAACTCATCTTAATTTTGTCTGCCTTTGGCTGTTCGCTTTCCTTTTCCACCAGGGGATTGCTGTCTTTGATTATCAATCCATCCTGCATCGTTATGACCCGGTCAGCAAATTCGTTCGCCAATGGATCATGATGGGTCACCATCAGTACCAGGCGGTTCTTGGCCAGTTCCTTTAAAATCTGTACTACTTCCCGTGCTGTTTTGGAATCCAGTGCTCCGGTTGGTTCATCGGCCAATATGATGGTTGGATTTTTAACTAGTGCTCTGGCAATAGCTATGCGCTGCATCTGTCCGCTGGACAGTGCATGGGGATATTTATTGCTTTGTTCACTCATTTTCAGTTGATGTAAAGTGGTCGCAATTCTTTTTTTTCTTTCCTGTTTTTTAACTCCTGCCAGCAATAAGGGAATTTCGATATTTTCATAAACCGTCAAATGGGAAATCAAATTGTACTGTTGAAAGATAAATCCGATTTCATTTCCCCGGTATTGGTCCCAGTCTTTATTGGTGAAATCCGTGCTGTCCTGCCCATGAAGCACCATTTTTCCTTCTGTATAACGGTCCAGTCCCCCCACAATATTTAAAAGCGTAGTTTTACCGCTGCCGCTCGCTCCGGTTATCGCAACCAGTCCCCTGCTGGGGAAAGCTATGGTAATGCGTTGGAGGGCGTTTGTCCGTACTTCTTTTGTCTGATATATTTTACTGATGTTTTCTAACTGAATCATCTTACCCCTCCTTTGTCTTTATATTATATTATTTTTTGTTCGTTTTAGCAATCGCTTTGTTTGGGATTGGTTAAAAAAGAATAAAACGTTTGCAAAAAAAGAGAAGATGGGATATAATAATAGTATCAATTAATCTATATAGGAGGTAGAAGAAATGATCGATGGCGAGTTATTAAAAATGAGGGAAGCTGCCGGCAAACGATTTTCGTTTGATGCCCTCTCTCATGATTTTTTAATAAAATTGGTTTTCAATTCTTTATCGTTTGATTCTGATCTAATCACAGAAGAAGATGTTCAACGCTTCTTCCGGGGAGAAGATCTGCAGGACGCTCAAAAATCAATGTTGATTCGCAATCAACGCAATGGTTTTCTTCAGGTTGTTAAAATGGCCAAAGAAAATATCCCAATGGATGAAAATAATTTAAAAGATTTACATCAGATATTAATGGACGGTTTTTCTTCCATTGGTGGTTTGTATCGAAATGTTGGGATTTCTTTATCTTATTCCCAGCATACTCCACCAAGTCATGAAAAAGTATATGACCGCATGCATAAATATTTTGATTTCTGTCTGCAGGAACCAACCAATCTTTGGGAATATATTTCTTATTGTCATTTGCAGTTAACTAAAATTCATCCGTTTTTGGATGGGAACGGCCGCTTGTCCCGTTTGGTATTAAATTACCACCTGATGCGCTTCGGATTCCTTCCCGTAGTTATTACAGCAGAATTTAAGCAACCTTATTTTGATAGTCTTGAAGAATTCAAAGTGAACAAAAACATTGCTCCATTTATGGCTCTTTTGAAAGAATTGGAACAAAAATCGCTAGACTCTTCACTATAAAATTGGTACATATGGTAAGGACTAGCATGTGATATTCACATGCTTTTCTTATAGAAAGGAAGGATAT
The DNA here is from genome assembly GCA_028691905.1 of Bacilli bacterium. Lineage (GTDB taxonomy): Bacteria > Bacillota_I > Bacilli_A > ML615J-28 > CAG-698 > JAQVOS01. Next base: position 16,462 of record JAQUYJ010000004.1, on the reverse strand, counting down.
AATGAAAAAGAAAAATGCTTTTTCCTACCTGTATAATATTAACCCCGATACAAAGGCTTATTTAATTGAAGTCTCTTTGGACCATTACACTGAAATCTTTAACGGTTGGGATGCCTCCCCTCTGCGAAGAAGGGATATGGAACCGGAGCTTCTCGATTACATTGAACAGGCCGGATATGAGATTCCCTTGAAAGAACAGGTGGAACTGTGTTTTTATATACCCAAAGAAATTAAAAATGAAGACCGCGAAAACAAAAGCATTGCCGGAATAAAAAACAATTTTCAAATTGTTTTGTTTTTTATCCAAAAATTATTATATAAGTATTACCGTCAGGCCCTCACTTACATCGTGTTGGCAATTCTGTTTTTGCTGGCTGCCTATTTGTTAAGAGATGCTTCAGCAGAATATTTACTGTTTTCAATTTTGATTGAGGGACTGTTTGTCGGAGGATGGTTCCTGTTATGGGGTGCTTTTTCTATCTTCTTTTTTGATTCTTTTGAAACAAGAAAAAGAAGAAAAGTCTTCCGGCGTTTTGCTGATTCTCCAATCTATTTTAAAAGAAAATAAAAACCCTGACGGGTTTTTATTCTTTTGGTTCGATTATCAGGTAACGGTCCGGTTCTTCCCCTTCGGAATGAGTAGTTACATCTTTCCAGGTTGATAACTTATCGTGAATGATTTTTCTTTCATATGAATTTAAATTGTCGAGTTTGATTTGCTGTTTGGTTTTTGCTACCTGTTTCCCAAAATCAACTGCCATTCTTTCCAATGTGCTTTCCCGTCTCTTACGATATCCACCGACATCGATTTTTACGATTTTCTGCTCATCTTCATTGTAATGACTGTTGATAATCATACTTACCAAAGTTTGAAGGGCAATTAAATGTTTGGAATTTTTACCAATCAATACTCCGTTTAATTCCCCGGCATCAATATTGAATTCCACAACGTTTCCGCGAATTCTTTTTTCTATAAAGCCTTCCCCTTTGTTGGCCTGCATAATCATCTGCAAATATTCTTTGCCTTGATCAATGCCGTCTTCTTTGGCTTTCACTTCAACCTGAAGTTTTCCGCCAAAGCCCAAAAACCCCTTTTTCTCATCCAAAACAGTGACTTCCAGACGGTCTTTGCTCAGGCCTAATTCTTCAACTGCCAACGGTAAGGCTTCTTCCATTGTTTTCACATCGTATACTCTAGATTTCATTTTGTCCCTCCTAATGTTTTTCTTTCAATTTATTAAGGCGTTTGTCACTTGTTTTATGACCGATATAGCTTTGGAATGTCGAATAGATATTCCCGACCAACCAGTATAAACCAAGACCGGCAGGACTTCTTAAAACAAAGAGTACCATCATTCCTGCCATAAAATACATCATGATATTCATTGTTGTCTGTGTCTGTTTCTGTGTGGATTGCTGTTGCTGTAGGCGATAAGCGGGAACATTTGATGTTTGTTCTTTCTTGATGTTTTTTTGACGCTTTTGAGTTAGGAAAATACTTAATATTTGGGTTAATCCTACCAAAATACCAAGAACAATAACGCCCCATTTCTGCAATGGATCATCTGTTTGGCCAAGCAGTAAATCAACTCCGAATAATTTGGTATCGGTGAAAACCCTCAGCCAGTGTCCTGATGTAAGCAGGTTTCCTTCCCCGTCCAAAATAGTTGCCGGCATTCTGCTGATGGTACGGTAGAAACCGATGAAGATTGGCATCTGAATAAACGGCAGTAAACAGCCCCCCAAACCAATCCCGTATTTTTTATAGAGCTGCATTGTTTCCATCTGCATTCTCTGTTTGGAAGCTTCGTCTTCTTTGCCTTCATATTTCAAGCGGATTTTATCTGCTTCCGGTTGAACCAACTGCATTTTTAAACTCATGTCATTTGTTTTCGCATAAATCGGCCATGCCATGGTTCTGACGACGATTGTTGCCAGAATAATAACAACAGCATAATTACCGAAAGCAATGGATTTACCGATTGCCCACATGATTCCTGCCATCGGATAGACAAAGATGTCTTCAACACCAAATCCGACAATCGGTTTGGTATAAGTAGTTGGATCGGATGAACACCCCGATAAAAGCAGAAGGGCTGCTATCACCACTCCTACAAGAAGCAATTTTTTCTTACTGGTCATTTTTTTCTCCTTTTTTCTTTGCTAATTTTTCTATTAAAACCAAAATGTGCTGTTCTTTCTCATGAAAGGTTAATTTCGTTGCTTCTTTTTTCACAACCATTAAACAATCCAGCTCTTTCATCCCTTCAAGAAAGGGCCGAATCACTTCTTTCATCACCCGTCTTTCATAGTTTCTCGTTACCGCGTTCCCGATTTTTTTGGAAACAGAAAAGGCAAACCGAATCTGGCTGACGAGGCTGGGCCGATAATAGATAATATAATAAGCATTGCTTACTACCTTTTTCCATTTCAATACCTGCGCAATGTCTTTATTTTTCTTTAAACTGTATTTACGGTTCATAAACCCCCCTTGAAAACAAAAAGACCCCCTGTAGTATTGCGACTGTCAGGTGGTCCTCAATTTTTGTTTTAAGCAGTTAGTTTAACTCGTCCTCTTAAACGTCTACGAGCTAATACTTTTCTTCCGCCAACGGTTTTCATACGGGCACGAAAACCATGAACTTTGCTTCTTTTTCTTTTGTTGGGATAAAAGGTATTCCCTAGCATAATACGCACCTCCTATGCTACCGTTATTTTTCTTCCCTATTATACCCATCTCTCTCCTTGTTGTCAAGATATTTTTATTCTTTTGGATGGGTAGACTGTTTTCTTTTTTTATCGAAAATATAATAGCCGACACTTGCTGCAGCCAATCCTGCAAACACGGTTCCGGCAATAATCCATTCTGTAGTTGTGAATAAAGGTGTAGGTGCCGGATTGTCCGGCTGTAAATCAGGAGTCGGTTCAGTTCCGAAATTGTTTGGCAAGTTATCAATCAGCTGTGTATAATTAATGGTTCCAACCAATGCTTCATCCCGGTAGAAATTCAGTTTTGAATAAATGGATACGGGATTGATTTGCTTGGGAATAGGGCGGTTTGCGTGATTGAACGTGGAACGTTGGTCCGCATAACCGTATACACCGATGAAAGGATAGGCTTCCCCCTGATCATCAACATACCAGGACTGCATATCTACATGGTAATCTTCACTCATTTTAGGAATAGTAATCCGAACGCTTACGGTATAGTTTTTCGTATCAGAAGTCGCAATAAAAGCGATCTTGGCGTCTGTTACTTCTGTGTCAACGCCTTCAATTGATTCAATATGGGTTAATTTATTTGTATTGGTATAGGTTTCTTTGTTTGTTAGGGTGAGCATCATTTGTTCATAGAAGGTCGCGACTTTGCTTGCTCCTTCCAAATCCTGATACTGAATACTGACAAAGAAACTGCTGGGAATGGTTTCCTCTGCTTCCTTATACATCGTATAGCTGTGGGTAATAGGGGTTTTGTTTCCGCTTTGTTCCGTAAAATAATACATTTTACCGTTTTCCAGATAAGAACTTAATTGGAACCGTTCCAGTTGGAGATTTGGATCCAGATTGTCTTCCGGCCTTCTACCCTGCAATCTGGCAAGAATGCTGTACTTGGTTGTCATGTTTTCCTCTTCATCAAAGGTCCGTAACCCGACAACTGTTATTTGGGCGTTGATTTCTTCATTAAACAAATCATGGCTGTAATTGGGAACCACAACATAATCTCTTTTTGGCGTTAAAACAAACAGTAAAAACACGAGTAAAGCGATGTATATTCCAATCAGCAATACAAATCCGCTTTTATTTAATCTGTTGATAAATTGGTTGATGGGGTGTAGTTGATTATTTTTCATCTTTTGTACCGAGCAAACGCTCTTCCTCCCTATTTGATTTCTTATATAGTTTACAATAAAAGCTGCTGTTTTGCAAGTTTTTTTTACTTTTCGTTGTTATCAACTTATTCACTGTGGATAAAAAGTGGATAAGTTTCCTCCTTTTGGGGAAGGTAATCCCCATGCGGATAAGTGAATAATTATTTTTCGATTATTTTTCCATTTTGCACTTTCTATTTGCTTTGAATTGTGGTATCATTTATGTAAGAGGTAATAGAATAATGAACTTAGATGTGTGTAAACAATATTTGGAGGACTTTCTTCATCAACTGCAGCAAGAAATGAATAAAGATGACTTCGATGAACTGTTCCAGGACTTGACCCAAGTGCATAAATGCGAGCCGGATTTTATTTATATTGTTGTTCCTGATGCGCTGTCTAAATTTAAAATTGAGAAGTTTCACTCCAAGCGAATGGATGATTTCATCCAAACAAAGACCAATTCAAAAATCCGTTGGAAATTTATTACTGCTGATGAAGCAAAAAAAGAAAAAGAAAACCTAATTACCGCTGTAGAAGAAGTAAATGTCAACAAAAGCAAAAGACGTTTGCGCGCTGAATTTACTTTCAATAACTTTGTTGTCGGTGAAAGTAACCGTTTTGCCTTCCTTTCGGCGATGAAAGTAGCGGAATCTCCTTATTCTGTCTATAATCCCCTTTATCTTTTTGGGGATGTCGGTTTGGGAAAAACCCATCTCATGATGGCAATCGGCCACTATGTTTTGGATAACAATCCCCAGGCAAACGTCGTATATACGAGTGCACAGCAGTTTGCGGAAGATTATTTTCTTTCCACTTCCACCAAAAAAGGGCGGGACCGGATAGAAGAGTTCTACAATCACTATCGCCTGGCTGATTTACTGCTTGTTGATGATATCCAGTTTCTGGAAGGAAAAACAAGTACCCAGGAAGAATTTTTCAAGGTTTTTGACTATTTGCATGAAAACAATAAACAAATTGTTATTACTTCTGACCGGGTGGCAAGTGATTTAAAGCTGATGGCCCGTTTGAAATCCCGCTTCAACTGGGGAATGAGTGCTGATATCAAAGCTCCCGATAAAGATTTAAGATACAATATCGTGAAAAGAAAGCTTTTGTTCCTGTTAAACAATCCAAAAGACGTCCCCAATGATGTTTTGGAAACAATTGCGGAACTCTTTCCCAACAACATCCGTGATTTGGAGGGAGCGCTGCGGCGTTATGTCACCTACTGTGTTTCTCTGGATCTTCCTTTCACATATGATACAATCTCCATCGCTTTGGGAAGTATCATCCCGGCCGGGATGGACCGCTTGTCCAATAAGATGAAGGATATTGACCGAATCAAGGAAGTGGTATCTGCTTATTTTCAAATTTCCATTGAGGATTTGATATCCAACAGCAGGAAAAACCAAATTGTCTATGCGCGCAATGTCGCCTTCTACATTATCCGCGAAAAACACCATACTCCGTTAAAGAAAATCGGTGAATGTTTCGGAAAACGGGATCATGCAACGGTTGCCCACGGTTATGATAAAATAAAAGAGTTGATTAAAACCAATCCTCACACCAAAAGTGACATCGAATATGTAGAAAAAAAGCTGGAAAAGGAATAGTTATCCACTTATCCACAGTCCCTAATAATAATAAAAAGAAAAACAATAAATAAAAGGAGATAAAATATGAAGTTTTCAATCAATCGCGATTTTCTCTTAACGAACCTGAACCATGTTGCAAGAGCATTATCCAACAAACCGCAGATGCCCATTCTTACAGGTATAAAAATTGACGTCAGAAAGGATTTTGTTTTACTGACAGCATCCAATTCCGATATATCCATTCAAACCAAACTGCAGAATCCCAACTTAATTCTCATTGAAGAAGAAGGTGTTGTTGTTCTTCCGGGTAAGTTTTTACTGGAAATCACCAGAAAAGTGGAATCCAAAAACGTTGATTTTATGACGTTTGAAGAAAACATGGTTAAAATTCTGGCGGAAAGAAGTAATTTTACCTTAAATGTTTTGGATAAAGATGCTTTTCCAATGATTGCTTTTGACGAAAGTGATATTCATCTGACAATGGATGTCCTGAATTTAAAACAGATTATCAAAAAAACAACCTTTGCAGCCAGCGTTTCGGAAACAAGAATGGTCTTGACCGGCATTTCTTTTGCTGCCAATGAGAACACCCTGGAGGCAATTGCCACGGACAGCTTCCGTTTAGCCAAAAAATACATGGTTTTTGAAAAAACACACCCGAAAATCAACGTTATTATTCCAAGCCGAAGCCTGGATGAACTAAACAAGGTAATGGAGGAGCTGGAAGAAGCAGTTCATATTCACTTTTCCAACACCAAAATCCTGTTTAAGTATAAAAACATTCTGTTTCAGTCCCGTTTGATCGAAGGAACCTTCCCTAATACCAACAGTTTGATTCCAAACGTGTTTATGACCAGCATCAAGTTCAACAAACAGGAGTTAATTGCAACAATCGACCGCGCTTCCCTGTTCAACAGCATAGAAACAACCAATATTATAAAATTAACCCTTACCAGTGACAAAATTGTGGAAATATCCTCCACATCAAACGAAGTGGGAGCGGCTTTGGAAGAAGTATATCCACTTGAATGCAGTTCATTGGTTCCGTTTCAGATTGCATTCAGTTCCAAATTCTTTTTAGACGCCCTTCGGTCCTTTGATTCAGCTGAAATCACCATTCATTTCACCGGAGAAATCAAACCGTTTATCATTACAGGCGAATATGATGTAAATCATGTCCAGTTAATCCTCCCGGTACGGGTGGCTTAAACAAAAAAAGACCGAAACGGTCTTTTTTTAGTTCTCTTATAGGAAAGAAAACCATATTTACATCTTTATGTATGTAAATAACTCCAACAAATCCTTTTTTAACCCGTCTTTGGCGTCCTGATCATAACGGGGAAGCGGTTTATCGTCAAAAACACTGACTCCTTCAGCCTGAATATTCTTAATTATTGCTTTTTCTTTCAGGGGAGGCAAAACAGTCGCGTTGGGGGTAAATTCTTTAGCCTGGGTCTGCAGTGTTTCCAGTGAAATGCGGGGTGCCCGGCGGTTTACACTGTATCCGTTCGGTAAAATATACTTGATATTGTTTAAATCGATGTCATTGTCAACAAAATACTGAATGGTATTGATAAAACCGTTCAAGCCAAGGCTGTCCAGACCGACAACAACAATAATTCCATCGCTCATATCCAATAAAACTTCCGTCAATCGGCTGCTGGAAGGGGGAAAATCGATAAAAATGTAATCAAAAAAAGTAGAATACTGTTTGATGATGTAATTCAGCGTCTTTTCCTGAGCCCGTTCCAATGTCAGTTTCATTGAAAGCTTATCTGTATTTAAAGTTTTGATGATATAAAGGTTTTCCCGTACTTCAATCAGGACATCGCCCAGTTCAGCATGTCCTGCCATCAGAAATTCGAGGTAATTGTCTCCGACTTCAAAGATTTTATCCTCTTCTCCGAACAGCTTGAAGACACTGTTTTGGTCATCCACACTTAAAATAAGTACTTTTTTACCTGTAGTTGCATAATAATGGGCTAAATAACCGATAAAAGTAGTCTTGCCGACTCCGCCCTTCTTACAAAATGTAGAGACAACAGCCATCAGTATCCCTCTCTTTCCAATTTTTCTGCACAGGCTTCTTCAATAAAGGTAGAGACCTGAACACCTTTCATAGCAGCTGCTACTTTCAAGCGCTTGCGAAGATCACGGTCCATGGTTGCGGTGTACTTGTCACGGTCGTTGGAAACGACAGGAGCTTTCCCCAGTTTGGATAGCGGATTTTCTCTTTTTTTGAATGGTGTTGAATTAGAATTCATTTTATTCCTCCTTGTTTTTCATTCTATAAAACAATAATATTTACATATAAACATAATACCACAAAAACATAAATATGTAAATAAATAAAAACATAAATAAATATACACATAAATACATAAAAAAAGCGTAAAAACAGACAAAAAACACAAAAATGGACAAAAATAGAGTTTAAAATTGTTTTGATTGAGTTTGAAAACAAAGCCTTTTCAAACCCTTCTTTTAAAAAACAAAGGAATTCTTTCTGGGCTAAAATTAGAACCATGAAAAAACGGCTAAAATTTCGTTTTAAATCTATTTTCGGGTCAAAAGAATAAACTTATTAGGAGAGGGGGGGCAAAATCAACTGAAGCGAAAAATCAGAAGGGCTAAAAACGGCTGATTTTTCGCTAAAACCGCCAAAACAGGATCAAAATAAGTAAAAATTGGCTTAAAATTACATAAATACACAAAAACATAAAAACATAAATATGTAAATAAATAAAAAAATAAAAACATAAACACATATAAACATAAAAACATAACAAAAATTATGAATCAGCGCACCTTCAAACAAAAAAACAAGGACAAAAAATCGCTTGTTTCTGTCTTTTTCATCCAGATTTATTATACCTTTTTTTAAAAACAAATGCAAGCCATAAATACATAATTATGTATTTTTATTTCTGAGCCAAATAAACACCAATTAAAGATCAGGCGGCATACTCGTGTAAAGAAAAACTAAAAAACCGTAAATCAGTTTATTAACGGGTGTGTTTTACCGGCATATAAAGCCAATCAGCTCATCAAACCCCAGTAAAAGGATCAGTACTAAAGAGGAAAAATGAAGAAAAAGATAAAAACAACAGATAAAAGGGGAAGTTTGAAGGATTAAAACATAAAATTTGGATTCAAAAAAGAATCGACAGAAGATGTATTTACGTAAAACCATAAATATGGTGGGTTAAACACCGGGATATCTTCCGTTTAAAACAAAATTTTTTAAAAAGTTTCATCAAAAGCACGCAAGACAACAATTCTTTGGTTTACAGAATCAAAGAGATAAAGGGATGTATTTGTGCTTATAAACAAAAAAATAAGAAAAAAGCTTGCTGTAGTAAGGAAAACAAAGCATCTCAAGGCAGATGTATTTATGTAAAAGCATAAAAAAGATGCAAGAAAGGACCTGTTTGAAAGCCATATTTCAAAAGAAGATCCAACAATAAGACCGAAAAGCAGTTCAATAAAGCAACAGGCCGGAAAAGGAGGGGTTTTTCTTTGTTTTGTATAAAAAACAGCCAAAACCATCCCGTTTTCTTTTTAAAAATCATTTATGGTTTTATGGTTATACATAAAAACAGAGACGGGAAAACCGTTTACAGATAATGTTTAAAATATAAAGGTAAAAAAACGCTTAAAAGGGCAAATTTATTGATAAAAAGACTAGAAATAAAGACTGTTTTATGGTATAATAAGATAACTGTTTATGGGAGTAAAATGAAGAATGAAAAAGATTAAAATCAACACAGAATATATCACTTTAGGTCAGTTTTTAAAATATATCGGCATTCTCAGAAGCGGAGCGGAAGCCAAAGTGTATCTGTTGAGCCACTCTGTGACAGTTAATACCGTAAAAGAAGACAGGAGAGGTAAAAAAATCTACCCGGGAATGCAGCTGGAAATAGATAACACCTCTTATCTGGTTGAATAAATATGTTTTATCTGGAAAAACTGGAAATCACCAACTTTCGGGGGTATCAGAATGCTCAATTCGAATTCAATCCCCAACAAAACATCTTTTACGGCAACAATGCGGTTGGTAAAACAAGTTTGGTCGAGGCTATTTATTGTCTTAGTTTCACCAAAAGCTTCAAAAACAGCAGGGACCGGGACCTGATTCGGGTGGGTGCGCCGTTTTACCGGATCAAAGGGACCTTTGTTAACGGGGAAAGCCGCGATGAAGTCGTCTTAACTTATGATATGACCGACAAAAGGATAACCAAAAACCAGAAAACTGCAAAAAACATCAGTGAATATCTGGGGTATTTTGTGTGTGTTGACTTTTCACCGGACGATTTGGACCTCATAAAAGGATCCCCCCAAACCAAAAGGAAGTTTATTGATGCCAATTTGGGGCAAATAGACAGCGAGTATTTAAACGCGTTGATGAAAAGCCGGAAAATTCTGAAAGAAAGAAACGAATATTTAAAAACAGCAGAGGAAAATAAGGTTGATTTTGCGTTTTTGAATGTTTCAACAGGCCTTTTAATCGAACAGAACAGGATTATAATAGCGAAAAGAAACAGTTTTATAGAAGCACTGAACAAAGAAATGCAGATTGCCTTCAGGGAAATAACAAATGGGGAAGAATGCGCAAAAATGGTGTATAACCCCAACTGTACTGTGGATAACCTGGAAAAGAAAGCAAAAGAAAGACTGTCCCACGACCTGTACATGCAGCAAACAACATGGGGGACGACAAGAGATGATGTTTTGATGTATATTGAAGAGCAGGAAGCAGCCAATTATGCATCCCAGGGCCAGATGAGAAGTCTTTGTTTGGCGGTCAAGATTGGATTGATGCGGTTATTGGACAAAAAAAAGATACGTACCGTTTTAATTCTCGATGATGTGTTCAGTGAACTGGATATTCATCGTCAAAAAGCAATATTAAAACAAATAAACAAACAAAAGCAGACATTTATTACAACAACATCCATCGCCAGTGTGGATGAAGAGACAAAAAGAACAAGTAAACTATGGGAAATGAAGCGAGGTGAAGAATGATGGAAGAGTTTGATAACGATATTTTAGTAGATCAGGAAAAAGCGGATGCGAAAAATTACGATGCTTCCAACATTCAGTTACTGGAAGGACTGGAAGCGGTAAGAAAACGTCCCGGTATGTATATAGGCTCAACAGGGCCGCGGGGATTGCACCATCTGGTATGGGAAATCGTCGACAATGCCATCGATGAAGCGCTGGCTGGATACTGTACCCATATCGAAGTGGAGATTTTACCCGAAAACTTAATCAGAGTAACGGACAACGGGCGGGGAATACCGGTTGAAATTCATCCCAAAACCCATGAATCGGCAGCAGAAGCGGTTTTTACCATTCTCCATGCCGGCGGTAAGTTTGACGGGTCGTCCTATAAAGTATCAGGAGGGCTTCACGGGGTAGGAGCATCGGTAGTAAACGCACTAAGTGAACATTTACGTGTTGAAATCCATAAAAACGGCAAAAAATACGAACAGGAATTTGCTTACGGGAAGAGACTCTATCCGCTCCGGGAAGTGGGAACAACCAAAAACCATGGTTCAAGGATTACTTTTAGTGCTGACCCAATCATTTTCAAAGAAACTACAGTCTATGATTATGAGACCATTCGGACCAGACTGCAGCAAAGTGCCTTTCTAAACAAGGGACTACGGATCAGTTTAATGGATTCACGCAACAAAGAAGCAGTAAAATCTGTTTTATATTGTTATGAGGGTGGAATCAAGGAATACGTTGCTTATTTAAATAAGACAAAAACCAATATTCATCAGGAAATCATCTATGTTAATGGGAAAATGGAGAATATTGAAGTTGAAATGGCCCTTCAATATACAGAAGACTATAACAGCAATATTTATTCTTTTATCAATAATATCTACACACCCGAAGGAGGAACACACGAAGAAGGGTTTCGAACCAGTCTGACAAGGGTATTAAACTCCTACGGTAAAAATGCGAAACTATTTCGAAAAGATGAAAGTTTCAGCGGTGAAGATGTCCGGGAAGGATTGACAGCCATTATTTCATGCCGTCATCCCGATCCTCAGTTTGAAGGACAGACAAAAGCCAAACTGGGAAATACAGAAGTAAGAAGAATCACTTCCCAGATTTTAGGGGAAGGAATGGATGCTTTTCTAAAGGAAAATCCTGCTGCAGCCAAATCGATTATCGAAAAAGCGGTTCTGGCCAGCAGAGCAAGAGAAGCTGCCAAGAAAGCCAGGGAAGCAACAAGAAGAAAAAGTCCGCTGGAATCACTTGGCTTTGCTTCCAAACTGGCTGATTGTCGCAGTAAGGACCCCAGCATCAGCGAAATATATATCGTTGAAGGGGATTCTGCCGGTGGATCAGCCAAACAGGGCCGGGACAGCGAATTTCAGGCTATTCTTCCGTTAAGAGGAAAAGTATTGAATGTAGAAAAAGCACGGTTGGACCGGGCACTGGGCAACAAAGAAATCATTTCCATGATCCAGGCATTTGGAACAGGCATCGGAGACGATTTCAATATTCGGTCAGCAAGATACAATAAAGTGGTCATTATGACCGATGCAGATGTCGACGGAGCCCACATCAGAACGTTACTGCTTACTTTCTTTTATCGTTTTATGCGTCCTCTCATTGAACATGGGTATGTTTATATTGCCCAGCCCCCTCTGTATAAAATAGTTCAGAACAAAAGAGTGGAATATGCGTATTCCGATGATGAATTACAGAAGATACTGGAAACATTTTCGAAAACAAACAAGCCAAATATTCAGCGTTATAAAGGGTTGGGGGAAATGAACCCCGAACAGCTTTGGGAAACCACAATGGATCCGAAAGCACGGACATTGCTGCAGGTTAATTTGCAGGATGCAATTGAAGCAGACACTGTTTTCAGCATGCTCATGGGAGACGATGTGGAACCGCGTCGGGAATTTATTGAAGAAAATGCTGTTTATGTTGAGAATTTGGATATTTAGGTGGTGAAAAAATGGAAGATAAGCAAAACTTACAGCCAGAAGAGCAGGATTTAACCGCTCTTGAACACCATCTGGGTGGAGTAAAAGAGGTAGACATAGCCAAAGAAATGAGGAATTCCTTTCTTAGTTATGCAATGAGTGTAATTGTAGCCAGGGCGCTTCCTGATGTTCGGGACGGAATGAAACCTGTTCACCGCCGTATCTTGTACGGAATGAATGAACTGGGTGTGTATGCAGACCGTGCCCACAAAAAATCAGCCCGTATTGTTGGAGAAGTAATGGGTAAATACCATCCTCACGGGGACAGTGCCATTTATGATTCAATGGTGCGGATGGCCCAGGATTTCAGTTATCGGTATCCTTTGGTCGACGGTCATGGCAATTTTGGCTCAATTGATGGGGACGGTGCAGCAGCAATGCGGTATACCGAAGCCAGAATGAGCAAAATCTCAATGGAACTGTTGAAGGATTTAGGAAAAAACACGGTAGATTTTATCGATAACTATGATGGCAGTGAAAAGGAACCCGCTGTCCTTCCCTGTAAATTCCCCAATATATTGGTCAATGGAGCAACCGGTATTGCAGTCGGAATGGCTACGAACATTCCTCCTCATAATCTGGGAGAAGTAATCGACGGACTTTTGGCTTTAATAAAAAATCCGGATATTTCCATTGAAGGAATAATGAATTATATTAAAGGACCGGATTTTCCTACCGGTGGGTTGATAATGGGACTGAGTCAGGTCCGAAAAGCATATATGACGGGTAATGGAGCGATAACCGTTCGCGCCAAATGTGAAATTAAGGAAGAAAACGGACGCCCCCATATATATATAACAGAAATTCCATATTTAGTGAATAAAACAAGACTGATTGAACGCATTGCTGATACAGCGAAAGAAAAAATGATTGAAGGCATTACGGATTTACAGGATCTATCCACCAGAAACGGAATCAACATTGCGATAGAACTTCGTAAAGATGCCAATGCCAATGTCGTATTAAACAATTTATACAAACATACACAGCTACAGTCTACATTTGGTATTAATATGCTGGCCCTGGTTAAAGGGCAGCCGAAAGTGTTGAATATCAAAGAAGTATTGGAATACTACCTGCAGCATCAAATCGAAATTATTACAAGAAGAACAAAATACGATTTGGAAAAAGCAGAAGCCCGGGCTCATGTTCTGGAAGGGTTGATTATAGCCTTAAACAACATTGATCCCGTCATTGCATTAATTAAAAAATCAAAAACGACCGAAGAAGCGGTTGCGGGTCTGATGAAAACATTTGGTTTATCGGAAATTCAAGCAAAAGCAATATTGGATATGCGTCTACAACGTTTAACCGGGCTGGAAATCGACAAAATCAAAGAAGAATACGCAGAATTGAAAAAATTTATTCACGAATGCAGGGAAATATTGAAAAGTCATGACCGAAAACTTAAAATAATTATTCATGAACTTCAGGAAATCCGGGAAAAGTTCGGGGATGACCGTCGCAGTGAAATCAGTTTGAGTGATGAACTGGAAATTGAAGATGAAGATTTGATTCCGGTTGAAGATGTCATTATTACAGTAACCAACAAAGGATATCTGAAGCGGATGACAGTGGATACCTACCGAGCCCAAAACCGCGGTGGGAAAGGAATCACCGCTGCCAAGATGACGGAAGATGACTTTGTGGAGAGGGTTATTTTCACATCCAGCCACGACACCCTGCTTTTCTTCAGCAACTTGGGAAAAATATACAAATTGCGGGCTTTCCAGGTACCTTATTATTCCAGGACAGCAAAGGGACTGCCGATTATCAACCTGCTGAACTTCGATCCCGATGAAAAACTTGCAGCTGTTTTGAATATTGATGAGAAAAACAACAAAGAAGGATATTTCATCTTTGCAACACGGCAGGGAATCATTAAGAAAACAGAAATATCCGAATTTCAAAACATCCGTACAAACGGAATCAAAGCAGTCATTTTAAATGACGGGGATGAGTTGTTTAAAGTGGCGATTACCGATGGTGAAAAAGACATTATCCTCGGAGCTTCCAACGGCAAAGCGATTCGTTTCAGTGAAGGCGATATCCGTCCAATGGGTCGTATAGCCGCTGGAGTAAAAGGAATAAAAGTCGAAGAAAACGAACAGGTAGTCGGAATGGCAATTGTAACCACGGACGGTGACGAAATAGTAATTGTCACAGAAAAAGGATATGGAAAACGAACCAACGTGGAAGAGTTCCGTGTTCAGATCCGCGGTGGAAAAGGCGTAAAATCCCTAAATATAACCGAGAAAAACGGCAAATTAGTGTCTTTTTCTACCGTCAGAGGCGATGAAGACCTGATTGTCATTACCACAAAGGGAATGATTATTCGGACTCATTTGGACCAAATCCTAACAATAGGAAGAGATACCCAGGGGGTTCGTATTATCAATTTGCTGGAAGATCATTTTGTAGCCAATATAGCAGTTGTTCCCCGTGATGAAGAAGAACTGGAAGAAGAAGACGATTATAAAGAAGAATTTGAACTGGATTTGGAATATCAGTTCATGGATGAAGAAACAACAGAATAGCCATTGAAAAGAAGCAGTATGTTATGAAAAAGAATAGAGAATTGGTGGTCGGTGCAAACCAAGCTTTCTCATAACAGAATCCATCTTTGAGGCAGGGCCAATACCCCTCGGATGAATCCGTTATCATTCACATAAAGCGAGATACAACATCTAATCAGGGTGGTACCGCGGATGGAAACATTCGTCCCTCTATTTTTAGGGACGATTTTTTTATACAATAAAGGAGGAAAATATGATAGATATTAAAGGAATCAGGGACGATGTGGAAGGAGTCATTGCCAATTTAAACCAAAGAGGCAAAGACTTTTCCTATTTGCGTGAAGTTAAAATTTGGGATGAAGACAGAAGAAAATTGCTGGTTGAAGTGGAAGGATTAAAAAACATCCGCAATGAAAAATCAAAAATGATCGGTGCGCTGAAACGGGAGAAAAAAGATGCCACAGCTGTTTTAAAAAGTGTTGCTGACATTGGGGATGATATTCTTGACAAAGATAAAGCAATAGCGGATTTGGAAGAAAAAATCAATCAAGCTCTGTTGAATACACCCAATCTGTTACATGCATCTGTTCCTTTCGGAAAAGATGAAAAAGGCAATGTGGAAATAAAAAAATTCATGGAACCGACAAAATTTGCTTTTGAACCGAAAGCTCACTATGAATTAGGGGAAAAACTAGATATTCTTGATTTCGAACGGGCAAGTAAAATTACAGGAAGCAGGTTTGTAGTCTACAAGGGGCTTGGAGCCAGACTGGAACGGGCATTGATTGCTTTTATGATGGATTTGCATTCCAGCAGGGGATATACAGAAGTGATTCCGCCTTTTATTGTGAATCGGACCAGTATGACAGCTACCGGGCAGTTACCCAAATTTGAAGAAGATGCATTTAAATTGGTAAACGGGAACGGGGATTGGTTTTTGAACCCAACCGCTGAGGTTCCAACAATCAACCTGTATCGGGACGAAATCCTTGATTACAGTCAACTGCCAATCAAATATGTCGGATACACAATGGCTTTTCGAAGTGAAGCAGGCAGTGCCGGCAGAGATACAAGGGGATTAATCCGAACCCATCAGTTCAACAAGGTTGAGTTGATAAAATTTACATCACCTGAGACAAGTTATCAGGAACTGGATGCAATGCTGCTCGATTCAGAAGAAGTACTGAAACAATTGGAGATTCCCTATCATATCATCAGTCTTTGCAGTGGCGATATGGGATTTGGGATGGCCAAAACATATGATATCGAAGTATGGATACCTTCGCAGAATACCTATCGTGAAATCGGCAGTATCAGCAATGCGGAAGACTATCAGGCCAGAAGAGGAAACATCCGGATGAAGCGAAACAAAGAAGCAAAACCAGAATACGTCCACACGCTGAACGGATCCGGACTGGCAGTGGGGAGAACGCTGGTCGCCATTTTGGAGAATTACCAGA
>JAQUYJ010000098.1 GCA_028691905.1 Bacilli bacterium | reverse complement strand
GTTATTTTGATTGCGCTTGGAGCTTTTGGATTTGCTAGTTGGTTGTATTATTGGGTTAAAAAACAACCTTCTAATAATGAAAAAATAGCTTATGTCGGTGAATTGATTAAGAGTGGAGCCAATACTTTCTTAAAAAAAGAATATATTGTTCTTGCGAAATTTGCAGGTATTGCTGCAGTTTTAATTTTTATTTTATTGCCCCATCCAATATGGGAAGGCGATATCCTTGATAATGTCGTAATGGCTCTTGCTTATATATTTGGCAATATCATTAGTGCTGCTGCGGGGAAAATCGGTATCCTAGTTGCAACAAAAGCCAATGTAAAGACCGCTGAAGCTGCAAAAAATGGAATAACTCCCAGCTTCTTAAGTGGATTTCGTGGTGGTTCCGTAATGGGAATGGCAGTTGTTGGTTCCAGTTTATTGGGATTATCTGTTTTATTTTTTATTATAGCCTACAGTAAAGGTGATTTTACTGCATTATTGGGATTCAGTTTTGGAGCAAGCAGTCTGGCTTTATTTGCGAAAGCCGGAGGAGGTATTTTCACCAAAACAGCTGATATTTCAGCTGATCTTACCGGTAAAGTCGAACTGGGAATTCCGGAGGATGATCCCCGAAATCCTGCAGTAATTGCTGACAATGTCGGTGATAATGTCGGCGATGTAGCTGGAATGGGAGCTGATTTATTTGATTCCCATGTCGCTTCAATGGTTGCTGCTTTAATAATGGCAGTAAACCTCTCCAATGGGAATCCCGGTGCCAAAGAAGTATTAATGGTTTTCTTATTCTCTGCATTTGGATTGCTGGCTTCCATTTGTGGCGTTGCGATGGCAAAAATGGGTAAAAAAGGCAATCCAACCCGTGCCCTTAATATGAGTACCTATATTACTACCGGTATTTATGCTGTATTAACAGCAATTGCAACAATTGTATTCCAATTTAATTGGCGTTTATGGGTAGCAACCATTATCGGTTTATTCGTAGGTGTTATTATTGGTATAACAACCGATTACTTTACAAATGATCAAAAGAAACCCGTTCAGAAAGTTGCGAAAGCATCGGAAAACGGTCCCGCTTTTACGATTATTACCGGTGTAAGTTATGGCTTTTTAAGTGTACTTCCAGCGATGATTGGAATTGCTATTTCCGCTTTAGGCTCCTATTTGGTATGTTATACAACCGGAAATCCTGAATTTGCAATGTTTGGTGTTTCCATGGCAGCGGTAGGTATGTTGTCAATCGTTGGCATGATTATAAGCAATGATGCATATGGACCGATTGTGGACAATGCCCGTGGACTGGCAGAGATGGGTAATTTGGGAGAAGAAGTATTACAGATTACAGACAGTCTGGATTCCGCAGGGAATACCGTTAAAGCAGTAACAAAAGGTTTTTCGATTGGTGCTGCTGGATTGACTGTTATTGCTTTATTGTTCACTTTTATGAGTGAAGTAAATGTGGAAGCAGATCTGTTGGGACTTGCTCCGTTTACCGGTTTTGATATATTGGACCCAATTGTATTTTTTGGTATATTGGTTGGTGCTGCCTTACCGGCTGTATTCAGTGCGATGTTAATGCTTGGCGTAGATCGAAATGCGCAAAGGATGGTTGCGGAAATTCACCGTCAATTTAAAGAAATTCCAGGATTGTTGGAAGGAAAACCGGGAATTGAACCCGAATATGATAAATGTATCGCTATTGCAACGAGTGGATCACTGAAAGAATTAATTCCTGCTGGATTATTTGCTATTTTATTAACATTGGGGGTTGGATTCATTGGTGGAGTAAAAGCAATTGCCGGTTTCTTACTCGGAAACATTGTCAGTGGATTATTGCTGTCCCTGTTCATGAGTAACAGCGGTGGATTATGGGACAACGGCAAAAAGTATATTGAAGCAGGCAATTTCGGTGGCAAAGGAAGCAATGCCCATAAAGCCGGTGTCGTTGGCGATACAGTCGGAGATCCTTTTAAAGATACAGCCGGACCAAGTATCAATACACAAATCACGGTTGTCAGTCTGGTTGCTTCGCTAATGGCTGCACTCTTCCTTAATTTTAATATATTAAGTCTGTTTTTATAATTAATTAAACTCTCGAAAGAGAGTTTTTTTAGATATGGTTTATATTGCATTTTCTTTTTTTATAACTGGAAATATGATATAATTAAACTAATAAAAAGAGGAGTAAATAATATGAAATACAAAGCGAAAATCACTGAAGATTTACATAAAAGAATCAATCCTTTTCGAAGTACCATTTCGATTATTATTCTTTATGCCATCATTGGTATGGCTTGGATTTTTTTATCCGATTTAACGCTTTCCTGGATTGTTCAGGACCCGGAAGTGGTAGAAGAATTGCAACTGGCAAAAGGTATTTTTTATGTTGTTATTACTGCAATATTGTTTTATTTTATTATTAAAAAAAGAATCGATTTATATTTCGATGTAATTGCCAATTTGAAAGATACCATTGTGCAATTGGAGCATTTGGAACAAAAACTGTATCAATTAGCCTATTTTGATACGTTAACCGGGTTAATGTCTAAGAATAAAATGATTGAAAAAGTGGATGAATTTATTCAATTCAATCCGGACCGTATAATAGGTTTGGTTTATATTGATATTGATGATTTTAAAAATATTAATGAATTGAAAGGTCATGAAATAGGAGATCAGTTAATTCAACTAATCGCAGAAGAAATAAAGAAAATCGCTCTTCCCCCCAATGAAGTAGCAAGACTTGGTGGTGACGAATTTATTATTTTAATTAATAACATTCAAAAGCAGGAAGACATCATTGATTTGGTAAGGGAACATGCCAGTTCAATTCAAAAATTATTCGATCTTGGCAATGATCGTTTCTATGTAACCGTATCAGCAGGAATGGCTTTTTATCCAACCGACGGCAATAGTTTTGAAACACTGTTTAAAAATGCTGATATTGCCCTTCACAATGCGAAAAAGAATGGGAAGGGACAGATTGTTTTATATAATAAAGAATTTGAAGCCGAAGTATTCAAACAATCCGAACTGTCTTTTTTATTACATCAGGCAATTCGCAATAAAGAATTGGAATTATATTATCAACCCCTTCTTCATTTGAAAAAAGCACATCACCTGACTGTAGAAGCACTGCTGCGATGGCATCATCCTGAAAAAGGATTTATCCCCCCTTTGGAATTCATTCCGATAGCAGAATTATCCAATCAAATAAAAGAAATCACTTTATTTGTTTTTGAACAGTGTTTTATTCAATTTCTAAAATGGGAAAAAATAGGAATTCATACTTCTATATCCATTAATCTATCAACAAAATTAATCGGTGATAATCAGTTCTTTCAACAAATCACAGCCATGATTGATCAATATCAAATTACTCCCCGCCATTTTATCATTGAAGTAACAGAATCAGTAATATTGAATCATATGGAGGAGTCGATCGAACGATTACTTGCCTGGAAAAAATTGGGATTTCAGCTGGCACTGGATGATTTTGGAACAGGATACTCTTCTTTAACATACCTGCAGAAACTACCTTTTGATATTATTAAAATAGACCGCAGTTTTATCAAGGATTTTACCAATGCGAAAAATGATGAAACTCTTTTCATGTTTATGATTAATCTGGTCCATCATATTAACAAAGAAATAGTATTTGAAGGAGTAGAAGAAGTAAATCAAAGGGAACTGCTTGAAAAATATGGTGCTGACTACATTCAGGGGTACTGTTATGCAAAACCAATGCCCGTTTCCAATGTTGAGACTTTTTTTAAAAAAGATATAAAATAGAGGAGAAGTACATATGAGTTATCATCCATTTTTAATGGGAGCAAATATTTTAGCTTATCAAAAAGAAGGAAAAAAATACGGAATGTGCTGTTCATGGGCTCAGATGATTGATTACGATAAAATTGCAATGTTAATCGGAGCAACCAGCATCACAGGAAAAAGCCTTGCTGTTGAGCAAACAGTGGGGGTCAGTGCCCTGGCTAGCGAGCAAACTGCTTTGGCTAACCATTTTGGATACGGTCACAGTGATCAAATGGATAAATTTGTATCGGTTCCATTTATTCAGGATGGGGATGCGATACTGATAAAAGAAGCAAAGGTAAAGATGAAGTGCTGCGTTAAAAATATTTTGGCTCTCCCTCGGATGGAAGAAGATTATTTTGTGATTATGGATATTTTGTCCTATCAGGAAGATCAAAGCAAAGTATTTTTAGATGCTCTGGACATTTTATCATGATAGAAAGGGTTTTTATTGCTGGAGGAACAGGCTTTTTAGGATATCATGCCAGCTTATTGTTTCAGGAAAGGGGAATCGGAGTCGACAGTGCTGCACTTCCCAATGAAATAAATACAGGTAATTGGAATCATCCCAATTGCACCCTCTCTTTTCTTGATCTGTTTAAGAGTTCAGATCAGGAAATATACAC
>JAQUYJ010000097.1 GCA_028691905.1 Bacilli bacterium | reverse complement strand
AATTATTGCTCTTGGAACCAACATTCAAAATTCAATCATAACTACGATTATTCTAAAAGAATTAGGTGTATCAAAAATTACTGTTCGTGTTGATGAAGATTTATATGTAAATGTATTCAAAAAAATCGGAGCAACTGATATCGTTTCTCCGCAGAAAATTGCTGGAATTCGCTTAGCCAATAAAATAGTAAGTGATACTTTTCTTGATTATTTCAGCATTAACAGCGATTTTTCCATTGTTGAAATTTTTGTCAATGCGGAAGCAAAGACTTATAATATTCAGGAATTGAATCCCCGTAATCGCTTTGATGTAAACCTACTTTTAATTCAACGGGGAAAACATGTTTTTTCTCCGAAAGGAACAGATGATATCCTACCCAATGATCATATTTATGTATTTGGCTCAAATGGTAAGATTTCAAAATTTGATCATTTTATTAACGGTACAAAATAAAAATTGCGACATAAAATCTAATGATAATTTAATTGACGAAACATACTTTATCTAGTATAATATGTAAGGTTATATATGGAGTGATAACGATGAAATGGGCACTTTCGCAACTTATTCGCTATGGTTCTCAACCGTTTTACTTTGATACTGTCTATGATTTCAAAAAAAGAATTGAAAATATAGATGATATACTGGGAATCGATTTGGTAAAAGTAAAAGGGTTTGGAAAAAATGTAGGGGAAAATCGCTTTCTGTTTGAATTTACGATTCAAACAGAAATGATTCTTGAAGATGCTGTTACTCTGGATCCCATTCCTTTCCCCATTGATTTAGTTGTAGAAGAGTATTTTGATACGACGGATGATGGACAGGCAAATTTGATAGTGGGTAACACTATTGAGTTGGATGATTTAGTATGGGAAATCGTATATTTAGAAAAACCGATTCGCGTTACCAAACAAATATAATACAAGAGAAAAAGAGGTGAACAACTATGGCGATAGTTCCACAACGTAGAATTTCGAAAACGAGAAAACGTAAACGTCGTACTCATTTTAAAATTGAAGTTCCTGGAATGATGGTTTGCCCTAATTGTGGTGAAATGAAATTATCTCATACTGTTTGTGCTAATTGTGGTTTTTATGACGGACGTCAAGTTTTAACTATCAAAGAAAAAACAAAGACTGAAGAAGTAGATGAAAAAGCTGCAAAGAAAACGAAAAAAGAAGAAACAGTACCGGCACAAGTAAAAACCACAAAAAAAGCAACTAAAAAAGTGGCTACTGCAGAGTCTGCTGATATGAAAAAGGCTCCGAGAAGACCTGCAAAAACAGTTGATAAAGCTTAATTTGTTTTATCATAGAAAAACGCTTAAAAGAAGCGTTTTTTTCTTTTTATATTATAAAAAAAATAAAAAAAATATTTTGTTAAAACTATTGCATTATTATTTTTCATGTGTTATACTTTAAGTGGGAAAAAATGGGAAAAAATGGGAAGTGATAAGATGTATATTGGTGAATTTCAATATAGTATCGATGAAAAAGGTCGGTTATCCATACCGAGCCATTTTCGCTTTCAATTGGGTGACAAACTTATTGTTGTCCGAGGCCTGGAAAAGTGCTTGTATGTTTATGATGAAAAAGAGTGGAATAAAGTAGTGTCGAAACTGTCTGAACTATCGTTTACTAAGAAAAGCAATCGGGAATTCAGTAGAATGTTTTTATCCGGTGCGTTTGAAGCGGAAATAGATGGAAAAGGGCGTATTGCCATTGATGGCAGACTCTTGAGTCACGCTTCTTTACAAAAAGAATGCATTATTATCGGAGCAGGAAGTAAAATTGAAATTTGGGATAAAGCAATTTGGACCGAATACTTTCAAGAACACATGCAAATCATTGAAGAAATTAGTGAGGAGTTGGATATATAATGGAACCATATAAACATATTCCTGTGTTGCTGAATGAAGTAATGGACGGCCTACGGATCCAACCAAACGGTATATATGTAGACTGTACAATGGGAGGAGCAGGGCATTCTGCTGCAATTCTAAAACAATTAAGTTCAGAAGGACATTTGTACTGTTTTGATCAGGACGATTATGCAATTAACCGTAGCAATCTGGTCTTAAAAGAAATCAATAACTATTATACCATTATCAAAGCCAATTTTCTTAATATGAAAGAGGAATTAAAAAAGCAAAACGTAAACCACGTCGATGGGATTCTGTTTGATCTAGGGGTGTCATCTTTCCAATTTGATATAGGCGATCGGGGATTTAGCTATAATAAAGATGCTGTCCTCGACATGAGAATGGATACCAATCAATATTTGAAAGCATTCGATATTGTTAATTTTTATAGTTTCGATGAGTTGAAAAAGATTTTCTATACATATGGTGAAGAAAAGTATGCCAGCCATATCGCAAAAAGAATCATTAAATACCGTAGTATCAAACCAATTGAAACAACATTTCAATTGGTGGATATAATCAAAGAAGCCATTCCGGCTTTTGCGAGAAGAACTGGCGGTCATCCCGCCAAAAAAACATTCCAGGCTTTAAGAATAGCTGTAAATGATGAATTGAATGTTTTTGAGAAATCACTGAAAGACGCATTGACATTGCTGAAACCAAACGGCCGTATTGCTGTCATCACATTTCATTCTTTGGAAGACCGTATATGTAAACAAACTTTTTCGAATGCGGTTGATGTAAAATTACCACGTGGATTACCCGTGAAAGATGCTGAAATCATCCGTAAATATCGCTTGGTCAATAATAAGGTAATTATTGCAAAAGATGAAGAATTATTGGTTAATAATCGAGCACACAGTGCTAAACTTAGAATAATAGAAAAATTATAGGAGGGAAATATGAGTAACTTTCGACCATTGCCAAAACCTGTACAGCCAAAACCGTTTAAATAAGTTCAGTAAAAGCATTTCCTTTTTCTCGAAATGCTTTTTTTCTTGCGATAAATTCTACTATTAAAAAGTGAAATTATGTGATATAATATGAGATGGTGATATTATGAATATTTTATACGGTGGAGCATTCGATCCTCCAACAATTGCCCATTTACAAATCATTACATATCTTTTGGAGAAATTCCCGAAAGATCAGCTCATCTTATTGCCAACAAACAATTATTATCAAAAAAGAAAAATGGAATCCGGAAGCCATCGTTTGGAAATGTTAAAGATATTAATAAAAGATTTGTCTGAGACAATTATTTTATCCGATTATGAATTACAGTTAGAGGCTTATCACGGTACTTATCATACTTTACAATATTATCAACACCCGCTTTTTGTAATCGGTGCCGATGCTTTGAAAGATGTTTCAAAGTGGATTAGAAGTGAAGATCTGGTTCGGGAAAATCAGTTTTTAGTATTCCCCCGCAATATGATTGATATAAAAAAAACAATCGAAAAAGATCTGTTGCTCTCGGCATATGCTTCTCACTTTCATATCGTTGAAGATTTTACCGAAACCAACATTTCTTCAACAGCTTTTCGTAACAAAAAAATGAAAAAATTAGTACTACCCGCCATATGGCGTTACATTCAAGAAAATAATTTATATGAGGTGAATTCATGTATTCGCAAGGATTTTTAAAAGTTGCATCAGTTAGTCCCAGTATTCAAGCCGGTGACGCAATGTACAATGTGAAAGAAATGATTACCATTTTAAATAAAACAAAAAATGCTTCCTTTGTTCTGTTTCCGGAGCTCAGTGTTTGCGGATATTCGATAGGCGATCTTGTTTTCCAAAAATATCTGTATCGTGACAATCTGCAGGCCATCCAATATTTATTGGATAATAATCCCCATCCGGGTGTTGTTTTACTTGGCAGCTATGTATTTGCAGACGATGCAATTTATAATTGCTGTTTTGTGATTCAACAAAATAAAATTTTAGGAATCATACCAAAAAAGTATCTACCTCATTCCTATGAATTCGCGGAAAACAGATGGTTTTTATCCGGTTCTAAAAAACGCATGGATGAAATTACTTTACTAAATCAGACAATCCCTTTTGGCGATTTAGTATTTTATAATGAAGATCAGCAAGTTCAGTTTGGGGTTGAAATCTGTGAAGATTATTGGTCTCCCCAATCTCCCCATGAACAATTATATGGAAACGGAGCCATCATTGTTTTTAATCCCAGCGCCAGTCCCGACGAAATTGGAAAAAGTGAGAAAAGAACAATGCTTGCTAAAACCGCAAGTTATAAAAGCAACGGCGCATATGTTTACAGTTCCAATAATGCCAGCGAATCAACAAGTGAAGTTGTGTTCAGCAATCATAAAATGATTGCTGAAAACGGTGAAATGGTTGCGGAAGTCGATCACATTACGCTTGACAGCGATTTGATTATCGGCGATATTGATATTTTACGTCTTCATCATATTCGAAGAAGAAAAAGCTGGATTCAAAATACGTATGATGAGATAAAAAAATTTCGTAAGAACCCCTACCATTTAGT
>JAQUYJ010000096.1 GCA_028691905.1 Bacilli bacterium | reverse complement strand
TCATCTTCTCTTTCTCCGGCATCAATACGATCTTTAATCATTTCATCATAGTATGCAATGGCTTCATCCACTTCTTTTTTCATCAGTCTTTTTGATAAATTGTTTTTTAATTCTCTTAAAAATGTTTCTCTTCTCATATCCTGTTTCCCTTTCTCAGAATAAAATCATATACTTCTTTTATTCCTTCCCATTCTTCCATAAAGGATTGAATTTCCTGCCGACCTTTTTCTTTTATGTGGTAATACTTCCGCAGACGTCCATTGTACTCCTGCTGATATGTACCAATGCTGTCTTTACTTTCCAGTCTTCGTAGTATCGGATACAAAGTGGATTCACTTATCGTTATGACTTCACTCAGATCTTGTACTATTTTATATCCATACGAATCTTCATGGGACAGCACACCTAAAACAAAGATTTCTAAAACGCCTTTTTTTAATTGTGTTTTCATTAATACCACCCTTTACACAATATTATACATTGCATAGTATTAAATGTCAATAATTTGAAAACATTTTCAAAAAAAAACATTAGGAAAACCTAATGTTTTGTTATATTAATTCTTTTTCCACGTGAATGGGGAGAATAATATTAAAATAGGGAAGATTTCAAGCCTTCCGGCAAGCATGACAATTGATAATGTGATTTTCGATAAATTGGAAAATACAGCATAGTTACCGACCGGACCAACGATATTCAGACCCGGACCGACGTTATTAAAAGTAGCAATGATGGCTGTAAAGTTTGTTACCAAATCATGATCTTCAATCGATAAGATTAAAACTCCCACAACTATAATGGCAATATAGGCAATCAGATAACCAATTAAACCCTCCATGATAACCGGTTCCACCGCTTTATGATTAAACTTGACTGTTGAAATCTCCCGCGGTCTGATTGAATAGCGGATTTCTTTAAACAATGATTTCACATACAGAATAATTCTGGATACTTTCATCCCTCCACCGGTTGATCCGGCTGATGCACCGACAAACATCAATGACACCAGAATAATCTTTGAAAAAGAAGGCCACGTATTAAAATCAACTGTTGCAAATCCTGTGGTAGTGATAATCGATGCTACCTGAAAACTGGAATAGCGAAGACTCTCAGCAATGTTGCCATAAATATGAATCAGATTTATAGTGACAAGAACCACAGCAACCACCACTATACCAACATACCATTTGAATTCTTCATTTTTAAATACTTTTTTGATATCTCCAATTAATATAAAGTAGAATAAAGTAAAGTTTGTTCCAAAAAGCAACATAAATACCGTAACAACTACTTCTACATAAACACTGTTATATCCACCGACACTTTGATTCAGGATGGAAAACCCACCTGTTCCTGCTGTTGCAAAAGAGTGAACGATGCTGTCAAAAAGCGGAATTTTAAATGCAAGAAGGATAATCTGCGTAATGGTCAGGGCAATATAAATCCCATATAAAATCCTTGCAGTATGACGCACTTTGGATGTGAGTTTTCCTACTTGGGGACCGGGGCTTTCTGCTTTCAAAACATAAATACTTCTGCCGTTTGTTTGGGGCATTAAAGCCAAAACAAAAACAAGTACTCCCATTCCCCCAATCCAATGCGTAAGGCTTCGCCAAAAAAGCATCCCTTTTGTCATTGTTTCAACGTTCATCAGAATACTGGCTCCGGTGGTAGTAAAACCGGATACGGTTTCAAAAAATGCATCAACTACATGAGGAATCTCCCCACTGATGATAAAAGGCAGACTTCCAAAAAGAGAAATAACAATCCAGCTGATTCCAACCAGTACCAAGCCTTCTTTCGCATAAATAGCCTGATTGGTCAGTTTTTTTCGGGTAAGGAAAAAACCAAATCCAAACAGCAGAACCATGGGAATCAAAAAAGAAAGAAAGGTGTTTTCGCGATACAGAATTGATACAACAAGCGGTAAAGCCAATAAAGCAGCTTCCATCTTCATAATACTACCCATTGTATTCCAAATAAAACGGTAATTCATCTCTATTTCACCAAAGCCTCTTTGATATCTTTTAAATGTTCTTGTGTTGAAATGATTATGACAGTATCATTTGGCAGCATCATATCTTCCCCACCGGGTAAAATAACATTTTTATTGCGGATAATACAGGCAACCAAAACATTGGGTCGGAATTTCAAATTTTTAATTTTCACTCCGGTATAGACTGTTTCCCTTGTTATAAAAAATTCAGTTGCTTCAATTCGGCTGTTGATTAGTTTATAAAGGGCATTGACACGACTGTACGAATTGGAAAGCGACCGGATGTAGCGTATGACTAGATTGGCAGTTGTCAGTTTAGGAGAAATAATGGATCCGATGCCGATTGTTTCAAATATATTCGTGTAAACATAACGGTTTACTTTTGTAATAATTTTAGGAATATTCAACGTCTTGGCAAATAAAGAAATAACGATATTTTCTTCATCAAAACCTGTCAGGGTGACCAAAGCATCCATTTTTTCAATATTTTCTTCCAGCAGAATTTCCTGTGTACTGCCGTCCCCCAGAATAATTGTCGCTTTTGGCAATTCTTTGGCCAGTTCATTGCAGCGGTTTTTATCTACTTCCACAATTTTTAAATTGGTATTTTGTTCCAGTAACTGGATTCCCAGGTAATAGGAAATTTTACCTCCACCAACGACCATAACATTGCGGGCTCTGTTTTTTAAAATATTTAATTTTCTAAATAAGGAATCAATATCATTTGGTGCACCGGTAATACAGATTTTATCATTTTCTTCCAAAATAAAATCGCCGGACGGGATAAATATAGCACCGTTTCTTTCAACTGCTGACACCAAGAAACGAATACCAAATTGTGTTCTGATTTGTGATAAAGAATTTCCAATTAGGGAGGAAGCATCATTTAAGGTGATTTCCACAATTTCAACCTGCTCGTTCGCGAAAAAATCCACTCGGGTAGCAGAAGGATATTTAAGCATGCGTGATATTTCTTTTGCTGCTTCATATTCAGGATTGACTATCAGACCCAATCCCAAATCATCAATTAAAAAATTGTGTTGGGTAGCATACTCAGGATTACGCACACGGGCAATTGTTTCGGGAATACCGATTTTTTTCGCAACCAGGCAAGACAATATATTGATTTCATCGCTTTACGTCATGGCAATCAAAACATCTGCCTGCTCTGCCTGAGCCTGCTTTAACACTTCATAGCTCGCTCCATTGCCGTGAATCGCATTGACATCATAACTGTTCATCATGTCTTCCACAACTTCAATATTACTGTCGACTATTACCAAATCATGTCCTTCTTCCAGCAAGTATTCTGTCAGGACTCTACCCACTTTTCCTGCTCCTACAACAATCACGTTCATAAACAAACCTCCCCGAAAAGTTCTCTTGTGTTATTATACCATATAAAAATACATTTGTCTTTCGAAGTCTGTGCCACTTACAAATCCAGGTATAAACCCATCCCCTGCTCATATATTGCTGAGGGTTTAAAACCTGCACTTAAATACAATTTGTAAGCTGCAGTATTATTGCGATTGACACCTATTTCAATTTTTTTAGCACCTTTCGCTTTTAATATTCTCAGTGCCTTCTGAAGCATTATCTTTCCAAATCCCCGGTGCTGATACCGTTTATCAATTAAAATGACATCAATATGAAAATAATCATTTTTTCGATCGATGCCCAGAACCAACAACCCTACTGCCCGCATTCCTTCTGTTAATACATAAGTTTTTCTGACTTTAGGTTTAATCAAGGCAAAGCAAAGCGTTGTTTTCGCATCAAATACATAGGAACGCTGTGTTTCATCCACTTTTAAATCCATTGCCCCCCAGGCAGTCTGTTCACAGTAAGGCATTAATTTGGTGAACTTGGGATAAGTTGTCTCCATTTCGATTAATTCCCGCATCTCTTTCCGGAAATAACGAATTTCGTCTTCGTTTCTTATTAATATTTGCATTTCATTGCATAAATGAACATAGGAAAGTTGAATGTGCCAGTCAAAATACAAATTCATCTCATAACCAAACAGCGTTGCTGTAGCACAGCATATGCCGTTTGCATTTTCTGCAAGCATATTAAATCCTTCTTTGGTGAAAGTCAATGCTTTGTTCCAGGCAGCTTTTTTAAATGTTTTACGATTGACTAAGGCTTTCATCAGTGCTTTCATATCAGCAATAGTTACAGTGACAGCATGATCCAACTGTTCACAGTAAGGCAACCGAACCAATACCGTATCTTTCATGCATCCATATGAAACAGTGGTTGGATGATATCCCAAGCAGACATAATTCATCCCCCAGGGATCAAAAGCTTCTTGCTTCAGAAAAGCAAAAATATCCATTCCACTGATTCTTTTCACAACCTCAATAAGAAAAATAATATTGGTTAAACTCCAATCATAGTCTCTCTGTCCCGGTAAAAAATCAAGTGGTTTATCTTTTACGATATCAAACACGTCTTCAAAACGGACATTCTGC
>JAQUYJ010000095.1 GCA_028691905.1 Bacilli bacterium | reverse complement strand
GTTTAATGATGGGTTGGAAAATTGGATTACTAGTACTTCTTTCTTTATTTATATTTATTTTCATTCGAACCCTCCTTTTTAAAAAGCGAACAACACCAATCGCTAAAAAAGAAATGCTACCTTTACCAAAAGATAAATTAATTGACGGATTACAGAAGATGATTCAATATCCAACGATATCCAGTGTATATGAAGCAGAAGAAAACACGAAAATTTTTATTGCATTTCAAGCCTTATTAATTGATTTATTTCCGCTTGTTCATCAGCACTGCGAAAGAAAACTCATTCCACCACGTGGTATATTGTACCGTTGGAAAGGAAAGAGTAATACAAGCCCGGTAGTTTTTATGTCACATTATGATGTCGTAGCAGTTGATATGGAAAGCTGGTCAGTAGATCCGTTTGCAGGAGTGAAAAACAAAAACTATTTATATGGACGGGGAACAATCGATACAAAAAACACATTAAACGGTATCCTTCAAGCTGCTGAATACTTACTTGAAACAGGGTATATACCACAACAGGATATTTATTTTTCATTTGCCGGAGATGAAGAAGTATCAGGGGCGAGTGCTCCAAACATTGTGAAATATTTACAGGAGCAGGACATTCACCCCAGTATGGTCATCGATGAAGGCGGAGTCATTACGGAAGGAGTCCTGCCTACCCTATCCAAGAAAGCAGCTTTGATAGGAATAGCTGAAAAGGGAAGTTTGGATTTAAAATTAAGTCTGAAGGATAAGGGGGGACATGCCTCTACCCCAGTATTTCCCTCACTGGCATATCGAATGGCAAAAGTTATTGCAAGATTGGAAAAAAAACCGATGCCGTTTCAACTGAGTTTTCCCATTAAAAAAATGTTTCATGAGTTGGGACCCTATACATCCTTTTTCTATCGGATGGTTTTCTCCAATTTATGGTTTACGAAATATTTTTTAGCTCTAATTGGTAAGAAAAGAGGAAAATATCTTCATGCCTTTTTAAGAACGAGTTTTGCCTTCACTAAAATGGAAGCCAGTAAAGGATTGAATGTACTGCCTACATCCATTCAGATTAATGTCAATACGCGCATTCTCGGTAAGGACACGATGGATGACGTGATAAAATACATAGTTAAAATTGCTAAAGAACCTGATTTGCAAATTGAAAAAATCCAGGGAATGAATCCCTGTCTGGAATCAACGATAGACAATAATGAATGGAAGAAAGTAACAGAAGCCATTCATGAAGTATGGCCTTCCACAATTGTTGCTCCTTATTTAATGGTGGCAGCATCGGATTCGAGGCATTTCCGAACAATTTGCCCAGCTGTGTATCGATTTTCCGCTATTCATCTGACCGCAGAAGAAAGAAATACAATTCATGGTAACGATGAACGGATATCATTTGAAAACATAGTAAACACAACCGAATTTTTTATTCATTTAATGAAAAAATGTTAACATAATAATCAACATTTATCAATAAAATGTTGATTTTTTTATTGGATTAACATATAATAGATAAAAAGGATGATGGATATGAAAGATAATCGATTTATAGGTTTTTTAATTATTATAATTACTTATATATTGGCAGTTGCCGTAGGGATAGCAGTATATCAAATGTTACCGGAATCAATGTCGGTATTGTTCAGGGTTTTTATTGCTGATGTAGCAGCAACTGTTTTAGTTTACATAAGTGGATTGTTATTAAATAATGCCTCCATGTATGATCCGTATTGGAGTGTTGCTCCCCTTGTTATTTTACCCTTGCTGACAGGTCAGTTTCAAAATGATAAACCAGGTGTTATTCTATTGTTAATTGCGATCTTTTATTGGGGTATCCGCCTAACTACAAACTGGGCTACTACGTTTTCCAATTTGCGAAAACAGGATTGGCGCTATGATATGTTGAAAGAAAAAAGTAAAAAGGCATATCAATTAGTAAATTTTTTTGGAATTAATATGTTTCCAACGTTAATTGTATTTTTTTCACTCATCCCTGCTATTTATTATATTCAGGAAGGAAGTATTAATTGGGTAACTGTTTTTGGATTTATTGTCTGCCTGGTAGCAACGACTCTTCAATTAATTTCAGACATTCAAATGCACCGTTTCCGAAAAGAAAATAAGGATAAAAGCAAAATCATCAATATTGGTTTATGGAAATATTCTCGTCATCCGAACTATTTAGGTGAAATAGCAATGTGGTGGGGGATTTATATCATGATGGCATCCACCATACCTGATAAATGGTATTTATGTATCGGTGCTGTTTTAAATACACTGATGTTCCTATTCATCAGTATTCCAATGGCTGAAAACAGATTAGCACAATACAAAGCAAACTTTAATCAGTATAAAGAACAGACAAGAATGCTGTTTCCATTCAAAAAGAAGCCACAATAAAGTGGCTTTTATTTTGCTTGAATAATTAAGGTCCATGTGTTATAATAGTATGCGTAAAAAAGAACATATTTCTCTTTCGTGTTTTCTT
Source organism: Bacilli bacterium (assembly GCA_028691905.1). Classification (GTDB taxonomy): domain Bacteria; phylum Bacillota_I; class Bacilli_A; order ML615J-28; family CAG-698; genus JAQVOS01. The sequence goes on along the minus strand of JAQUYJ010000095.1, from coordinate 2,047 downwards.
TTTAAATGATACTATTAGGAGGTATTTATTGTGAATTATAAAGAGGCTTCGAAAAATTTTATTGAAAACGAAAAGCAGTTTCATTTAGGGGTTATTCCTACAGAACAATCCAATCCAAGAACAAAAAACCTGAGTGCAACGATTGCAAAAGACACGGCAGAAGGCGTGAAAATGATTCTATCTGCCGATACAGATATTCCTACAGTTGCATCAAATGCATTTAAAACACCGGAATTTCAACGATTTGTTGATGATATCAAAAGAGCAATTGATGAAAGAAAAACAATTTTATTTTCAAGTGTAGGTGCTTCGGGAAGAATGGCAATTACTCTTGATGCTACATGGCGACATTTTTGGACTTCACTCGTGCAAAGAATCCCACTGAGAGCAAAAGAATTTTTGGAAATCAGTGAATGTTCCAACAGTTTCACTACCGGTGGTGATCGGGCATTGGTAAGATCAGTTGAAAATTATGAAGATTATATGAGTTTTGGCCGCGAACAAACAAAAGAATCAGGGGTAGGACCCGGTGATGTTTTTGTGGGATTGGCTGAATGTGGACTTTCTGCTTCGATTAATGGGTCTGTTTTGGAAGCGGATGACAGAGGATGCAATACATACTATTTATATTGCAATCCAAGAGAAATTTTAGTAAAACATTTAGACCGTGTCCGTGTTGTATTTGAACGGGAAAATATCGTTAAAATCAGTTTATATGTTGGAAATATGGCTGTTGCAGGTTCTACCCGTATGCAGGTAACATCTGTAGAATTGTTAGCAGTTGGAGCTGCATTGGAAGTTGCTATCTGGCGTTGGTTAAAAGAAAATTTAAATGACGATGAATTGAAAGCAGTAGGATCCAAAGCACTTGAATTGCAGGATTATGCTACAGAATATCAAAACATGCTTGATCAATTATCCAGTGGCAAAGCTTTAAAAGGATTAGCTGATTTTGTAGAATATGAAACAAATACATATAATAATAAAGGATTAATAACATATACTACTCATGATTATGCCTTGGATATTATGACTGATACCACAGAGCGTCAACCGACCTTCACTTTGCCGCCTTTTAAAAAATTTACCGATCCGACATTGGAAGTTAGTTGGGCTTATATCAAAGATCCACTATACCCAAATAAAGTTGCTTGGCAGCACATCTTCCGCCGTCCCATAAAAGGGTTGGATTGGACAAAAGAAGATTATGTTCGTTTAAATGCAGCGCAAAGTATTGTTGACAATCCTCCAAAAATTGACTCAATGGAAATTGAACCCTATAATATAGGGAACTGTGATGATCCCTCCCGTTATTCCCGTCGACCGGCCAATTTGGTATGTATGGATATCAATGGATCCGCCAACACGGAAGTAATGAAATGGTTTAATGATAATCTGAAGCATTTTGATGACGGTATTGCTGTTCGAATGGGTGACATTCCGGCATGGAAATTACATGAAAAAGAAATCCACATTCCAGTAGACATGCCTAAAACATTATTGAATATTATGAGCCATTTGGTTGTAAAAGTATCATTTAATCTAGTGAGCACAGCAGCTATGGCTAAAATGGGACGAGTTTGGGGTAACTGGATGATCCAGGTATTACCAACCAATAAAAAGTTAATCGACAGAAGTACAAGAATCATTGCCCATATAGCTGGAATCAGTTATCAGGAAGCCAATGAAGAATTCTTCAAGTCTTATTTTGGTCGAAAACCAGAAGAAACTTATCGCGAATCTTTTGTTGTTGAGACATTGAAGCGATTGGGATTTGATCCAAGCAAAGAAATAGAATAAATAAAATGCAAGTAAAACTCTAATAGAAAAGATTCATTTCTATTAGAGTTTTTTCTTGTTGATTATTTGATAAATTAATGATACAATTAAAGAAGAATTGCAGTAGTAGTTTAACGGTAAAACTTCTGCTTCCCAAGCAGATGTTGGGGGTTCGATTCCCCTCTATTGCTCCATTTTTATTTTTTATAGACAAATTATAATGATGAAGGGATTTGTATGATATCGTCCAAAGAAATCACAACAGAAT
>JAQUYJ010000003.1 GCA_028691905.1 Bacilli bacterium | reverse complement strand
GTTTGGTGATTATAGCATAGTGGATACACCTGTTCCCATCTCGAACACAGAAGTTAAGCACTATAACGCTGATGATAGTGAGGTTCTGCCTTGCGAAAGTAGGTCGTTGCCAAGCTTTCTTTCTATTTATATTTGTGTGCCTCCGTAGCTCAGTTGGTTAGAGCACATGACTGTTAATCATGGGGTCCTAGGTTCAAGTCCTAGTGGGGGCGCCATTTATATGGCCTGTTGGAGAAGCGGCTTAACTCACATGCCTTTCACGCATGCATACACGGGTTCGAATCCCGTACAGGTCACCAGTTGATAAATTTGTTTGATATAACTATCAAACTTTTTTTATTGGAATAATTTATAGATAATTTATGTACTTTATGTTATAATAATCGTTATGGAGATTATTATGAATAAAAAAAATTTTTTAAATATTTTATTAGTTTTAATAATATTTATTATATTCAATCTGTTTTTATCGGTTAAAGCCAGTTATTATCATAATATTGAAGCATTTGCATTTGAGCCTTTTGGTATTGAAAATGAGGATTTAGTAGTAACCAACAATTCTGTCAATATAGAAATATTTCAAGAAGGATCGCAATCAAATTTGACAAACACAAGTTTAGATAATCAATTTAATGATAGTATATTAGCTAGAGTAGAAACAACTTATCAGGTAAATAATAATGGAATAGATACGTTAGAAAAACTCATTATACCGATTTGGTCGACATCAAAACAAGAGTATTCAAATGAGTTAATTGTTAACGATGTGAAAAAAGAAATAGATAATTTGAAATATGGTGATATAGTAGATAATATTGATTTATCTTTTGTTGATTTTAATCAAATGTATAACAACTCTTTTTATGAAGATTTTCTATTTTCATCCACAAATAAAGGGAAACTTTTGACTTTTGAATCTACCGGTGATAATTATGAAGTTTCTATTTCGTATAATAAAGGAAATAGAAAAGTATTTTTCGATAATTCTATTTCATTTGAATATGAATTTAATCAGGAAAATATGATTCTAACATTTTATGAAAAAGAATTTGAAATATTTGTAATAGGCGGAGATGTTACAATTAACCTCAATGAGGATGCTTCTGTAATTGAGCAAGTGTTGACATACAATGAATATTTAGAAAAAGTCTTAGAAGAAAACGACATTGAAGAAAATTTAAAATTAGGTTTAATTGCAAAGAAATTCTATGAATTGCTTACGTCTTATAATTATTATAATTTTTATTATGTTGATGAACTAATTCAAAGCTATAATGAATATAGAATGATTTTTTTGGAGTATGATATACAATTGCTTGGTAATTCAAATAATGAAATCATCTTTACTCAAACCGTTCCATTTTATTTTTCTGATTGGTGGAACGGTAACAATTCTCAATATCATTTTAATTATATTGTTGAACCACAAAAATTTTGGAATAACGTAGAAAAATTTGAGTTTTCTGTTCAAACTTCTATTAGTCAAAGTACAATTATGTGTGAAGATATTGATTTGGTTGATGGATATTATGAAATATCAGATATTCAAAGTGAGAGATTAAAACAGATACATTTCTTTGTTGAGATGCCAACGACAGATGAAGATGACCCTTCTGTTTTTGAAACTGATGACCCGGTTTTCACTGTTTTAATTATTATGACTGCAATTCTCATTCCTAGTTCAATATTATTGGGTGGTATTATTTTTATAATAATAATCATAAGAAATGCTAATAAAAAAAGCAAAAAAACATAGTTTTTATTGCTTTTTGATGGCCTGTTGGAGAAGTGGCTCAACTCATATGCCTCTCACGCATACATGCACGGGTTCGAATCCCGTACAGGTCACCAATCTTTACTAAAAAAACCAACCTGTTGAAGTTGGTTTTTTAGTAATTGCATCCGAATGGACCAATAATTCTTCATTTTAAAAGTAATTATTATGTGATATCATTTTAGTGTAGTATATGTTATTTATATTGACTGATGTATAAATATTAGATATAATATTATAAGAACAGGTGACATAGATGAAAAAAATATTATTATTTAGTTTAATATTTTTGAATTTGGTATTAAACACAGGATGCGATACCAATCAAGATATAGAGCTTATAGATGTTCATTTTGTAGTAGATGGGGCAGAAATTGAGTTAAAAGAGTTACCAATCGAATCAACATTGAATTTGGAATCTTTTCCAGCTGTAGAAATTCGGGAAGAAATGATTTTTGATGGATGGTATAGAGATGAAGAATATTCTGTTTTATATGAAGAAGATATTTTATTAAAGAGTATCATCCTTTATGGGCGATATTTGCCAAAACAAACAGAGGAAGAAGCAGCTTTAAATAAAATTACTTTACCTACCACGATTAATCGCTCAATAGACTTACCGCAAACAATAGATGAGTATTCCATTTCATGGGTCAGTAGTCATCCTCATATATTAGATAGTTCTGGCAATTATAGTTTTTGTGAAGAAGATCAGACAATTATTCTTATAGGCAAAATTGTCGCAGAAAAAACATATGAAAAGGAATTTGAAATATTAATAACTTCTTTTCCTTATCGAGAAATATTCGCAAGCATAGAAGAACAATTTCATTTTGATAATCCAGTGACAAACAACCTAAGTTTGCTTGTTGCTTTACCAGAAGATGTTGGTATTCAATGGAAGTCTTCAAATCAAGAAATATTAAGTGATACAGGTATAATATATAAAAGTAAAGTGCAACAAGAGGTGTCTTTAACTCTTAAATTAAATGCATATGGAATCGAGGAGTCATTTGTATATTCTTTAGTTATTGCTCCAAGGGAATTAACTGTCAATGATTCTGAGTACTTTATTGAACGTTTAAATGAAGCACAAAACGATGTAGATAATCCAATATTAACTGCACAACAAATCTTATTATATAATGATAGTGTTACAAATACCCCAGCAGCAAAAACATATAATATGGAATTATTACCGGCAACCATCACTAGAGATGAGTTGTTAGAGAAAATTCAATACTATAATTTCTTCACAAAATATAACATATATGATTATCAAACAAATCAATTATTAACCAGCTTAGAAAAAGACAACATTTTATTAAATAGAAATGTAGAAGCAATACCTTATGAGTCAAATGTCAAATATGCTGTTTCTGTAGCACATGTTTCTTTACGAAGTTACCCTACATCCCATTATTCAAACAATGAATCGGTTGATAGGTTTCAAGAAACCGGATTTAGTATCGGTATTCCAATGGTTGTTTATCATCAAAGTCTTGATCAAAATTGGTATTTTGTTCAAATGTTTCATTATTTTGGATGGGTTCAATCTAAAGATATCGGAATATGTTCTAGAGATATTTTTCTTAATTATGTTAACCCCAATCAATTTATTATTGTTAAGCAGCCAACCTTTCTAATTAAAAATGAAATTGTTCGAATGGGTTATCGAATCCCATATCAGTCTAAAACAGATAGTACATTTACACTCGCTTATCCCAAACGTCTTTCTTCAGGATATTTAAGCATTGAAAGTGTGCAAATAGATAAGTCTGAAGACATCCATGATGGATATTTATTATTTAACTATATAAACTTATTAAATCAAGCATTTGCTTTTATCGGAACAAAATATAGTTGGGGTGATAAAATAATAGACGGATTCGATTGTTCATCTACTCAAGCAGCAATATATGCTTGCTTTGGATTTGTATTAGGTAGAAATACATCCAATCAATGGGCAACGGTTGGGTATGGTAAAACTATAAATTCCATATCAAACTCAACTATTATAAATTACCCTGTAGGAACTCTTTTCTACACAAGTGGCCATGTTTTAATGTACATTGGTACAGATTTGGGAGGAAATGCTTGGATGTTACATAATACATCTTCGGGTAATATATGTAAAATTCAGACATTAAATTCATATGGTACTAATAATATAAAATATGTATTAGAATTCCAGTAAAAAAATTTATCTTGTATATCTTGTATAAAATGTTATAATAAATAGAGGTGATTTTATGAAAATTGGTGTGGCGGGAACGGAAGAATCTAATGATGTAAAAATTACAGTAAAATATTCTGATGAAATTGAAATTCATATCGAAAGCATAGTTTACGAATTTTACGGCGAACAAATTGAAAAAACCATTCGTAATACATTACAGGAAATGGGTATTGAGAAGCTTTATGTTTTATGTCAGGACAAAGGAGCGCTAGATTATACTATTAGGTCCAGGTTAATAACAGCCATTAATAGGATGAATGAAAAGGAATAGTATGTATAAAAAAAGACCTATAGGAGTGTTTGACTCCGGTATAGGGGGATTAACTGTATTAAAAGATTTGATAGATATACTTCCTAACGAAGACTTTATCTATATAGCTGATACAGCATATTGCCCATACGGTACAAAATCCAAAACTGAAATTACACAAAGGGTAGAACAAATTGTTGATTATCTGATTAATATGAAAGTAAAAGCAATAATTATTGCGTGCAACACAGCAACTGCTAATGCGAAAGAAATAATAGAAAAAGCTAATATACCAATCATTGGAGTAATAGACCCCACAGCAAAAGAAGCTGTTTATGCAACAAAAAATGGAAACATTGCGGTATTGGCTACAAATCTAACAATCAAACTGGGTATATATCAACAGTTGCTTTCCACGGAAAACACCCGAGTTTATGCTCTTGGGTGTAGCAATTTTGTACCGTTAGCAGAAAGCAATAATCGTGATAGTGAAGAAACAAATAAGGAAATACAAGAAACACTTTTCCAATTTCATGATAAAAACATTGATACTGTAGTGTATGGTTGTACTCACTTTGGGTTATTGAACGAATCCATAAAAAGAAGCTTTCCTAATGCAAAAATTATATCTTGTGGAGTACCTACCGCATTACTACTGAAAGAAAACATGGAAAAATTTAAAATTGTAAATGATAATTGTAATAAAGGTAAGATTAATATATGTACAACAGGTAATTTAAAAAGTTTTAAAGGACAAATAAGTTGGTTCATTTATCCTTACGATACTATCAAGCAAGTTAACATATAAAAAAAGTACTAATAGTTTTTCTATTAGTACTTTTTTTATATTAAACATATTCAGCATCTACTATAATTTTATCACCTTTTTTATTACCAATCAAGTGAAGATAATAATTTATTGAAGCACAAGAAAAATAAGGTAAAAAATAAAGAAAATATAAACCGAAAGTAATGATACCAAGAATAAAATGCAATATAAATGAAAGATAAAATAATAACAAATCAGCTTTTTTTCCATTCATCAATTCTTTACTTTTTTTCAATGCTTCCATTATTTCTAATTGTGGGTTGTCAGCCATAATAAAAAGTGCTTGTGAATACTGTAATCCCCAAATTACTCCCGGGATAATAAAAAGAATATAACCCAAAGATGTAATTAATGAAACCAAAATTCCAACAGCAAATAATTTAACTGCGTGGTCAATATTTTTAAAGAATACAAATAGTGATTCAAAAACCATTTTTTTATTTTGAATTATTTGCTTTCCAACCACATATAAACCAGCAGATAGGATTGGAGCAATAAGAATACCTAAACCGAGCATCGCGCTAGAAGCGGATGTTATTGCACTGACCAAAAGAATAGCTAATAAGAACATTAATCTATTTCCTACCAACGAAATTTTAGCTTCTTCTTTAATTTGATAATGATCCATTTATTTCCTCCTAATTTAAAAATCAATTAATTATATAACATTCAAACCTTAATGTCAATCAAATAAAAAAAAGGCTGGTAAAATCATTTAATATGTGATATAATAATTGATGTCCAAAACGACTCATGTATTTATAAAAGGAGGAAAAATGAAAAAATTATTTCGTTGGGTTAAATCATACCCATTATTAATCGTTTTTATACTAGTACTTACTGTATTAGCTCCTTTCACTTATTCCTATGTTCCTCAATTTATTAAATACATTGTGGACATAATTTTTGAAAGGGACGTTACTAATACCGTTAATTTGCCGGATTTTATTATTCATTTCTTTCGTACATTCTCTGAACCGATACTTGCTGTTACCGTAGTTGGTGTTACCTTAATGCTTTATCAATTAGTTAGAGTAAATATTCTGTTTTTAAACGGATATACCAAGGGTATCTTTGCAGAAAAAATCGCTTATGACATGAGAACTAAATTATTCAATCATATACAGAATTTGAGTTTTAGTTATCATAGTAATGCAGATACAGGTGATGTGATTCAGCGTTGTACATCGGATATTGATACAATTAAAAGTTTTATGAGTGCACAGCTTCCCCAATTCTTTTACATCATTGCAGCATTAACTTCGGGAATTATGCAAATGGCTCATATTAATATGACTTTAATGCTAATAACTTTAATTGTATTGCCGATCAATTTGGTTGGGTCACTTTTTTATTTTCATTATGTAAAGCGAAAATTTGAAGAGATTGAAGAAGTGGAAGCAAGCATGACAACAGTGCTACAAGAAAATGTGAATGGAGTTCGTGTTGTTAAAGCATTTGCGAAAGAAAATTATGAAATAAATAAATTTGATAAACAAAGTACAAAGTATGCTAGCCAATCAACAAAATTGAACAATGCTATGGCATTGTATTGGGGATTGAGTGATGGAATTATTATGTTACAATATGGTGTTACAATGATTGCTGCAGTTATATTTGCGCAAACTGGTGCAATTTCTGTAGGAGATATAATGGCAAGCTTATTGTATGTATCTATGCTTGTATATCCAATAAGAGGGCTTGGAAGAATTATTGGTGATTTTGGAAAAGCAGTTGTATCTGCAAATCGTGTAGATGAAATTTTACAGATTCCTGATGAATATGAAAATGATGGTATTTTACAACCTGATATAATAGGAAAAATTGAATTTAATGATGTTAGCTTTAAATTTGATGATACTGATAAACATTTGCTAGATGGAGTAAACTTTACAATAGAACCAGGTGAAACTGTAGCTATCATTGGAAAAACAGGTTCTGGAAAATCAACCATAGCAAATATTTTGGTCAGAATGCTTGATTATACAAAAGGAAGTATAAAGATTGATGGTGTAGAATTAAAATCAATTTCCAAAAAATGGGTTAGAAAGAATATAGGTATAATACTACAGGATCCATTTTTATATACGAAATCAATTCTTGATAACATTCGTATAGCAAATCAAATCATATCAGATGAAAAAGTATATGTTGCTGCAAAAACAGCTGCCATTCATGATGACATTTCCGGTTTTAAAGAAGGATATAAAACATTAGTTGGTGAAAAAGGGGTTACTTTAAGTGGTGGTCAAAAACAACGAGTTGCAATTGCAAGGATGCTAGTACTGGAAAAGCCAGTTTTGATTTTTGATGATAGCTTAAGTGCTGTAGACACCAAAACGGATGTTAATATTCGTAATGCACTTAAAAAAACTAATAAAAGTTTAACTTCAATCATAATTACTCATAGAATAACAACAGCACGAGAAGCTGATAAAATAATCGTGCTAGAAGGAGGTCGAGTTTCTGCAATAGGTAATCACCAAACGCTTTCTCATCAAGAAGGATTGTATCGTTCACTTTGGGAAATACAAGGTGCTTTAGAAGAAGAATTCTTGAACCTTGTACAAGAGGAGGTGAAAGTATATGAATAGTTTCGAAGAACAAGATTACAGTAAAGATAAGTTGCAATTTAGTATTTGGAAAAAAATCATTAAAATGGTATTAAAAAAGAAAATGAGTTTAACAATTATGATTTTCTCTATGTTATCATTATCTTTTCTTGATATTATCAATCCAATAATCAATGCTAACGCTATTACACATTTTTTCGAAAATCGAAATTACACGGAAGTTGGTCTATATATATTTTTATATGTGGGAATGGCTCTTGGTTATATGTTGACAATTTGGTTGTTTATTCGTATGGCTGGTAAAGTGGAAGTTGAAATAGGATATGAAATTCGAAAGGAAGCATTTGTAAAATTACAGGAATTACCATTTTCTTATTATGATAAAACACCGGCTGGGTGGATAATGGCAAGACTTACGTCGGATTCAAGAAAATTGGCATCTATTTTATCTTGGGGATTGGTAGATATTATTTGGGGTGCTTTTACCATGGTGGGAACACTAATTGTATTGTTCATCATTAAATGGGAACTTGCATTGATTGTAACCGCAATGACACCAATTTTATTATTGGTCAGTATGTATTTTAGAAAAAAAATATTAACTGCATATCGTGAAGTTCGCAGAACCAATTCTAAAATAACAGCTTCGTACAATGAAGAAATGCTTGGCAGTAAAACAACAAAGACTCTAGTACTAGAAGATACTCTATACAATGAGTTTGATCGATTATCAGATGACATGAAAAGACAGTCGATACGGGCAATTTTACATTCATCAATTTATTTTCCTATTCTTATTTTCTTGGGATATGTGACAATTGCTGGAATATTGCGAATTGGTGGAGAATTTGTTTTGTTGGGAATGTCTGTTGTAGTTTTATATTTATTTATTAATTATACAACAATGTTTTTTGAACCGGTTGCGCAAATCGCACGAGTTATCGCTGAATTTCAACAAGCGCAAGCTTCTGCAGAACGAATCATAATGTTAATAGAAACAAAAGCTGATATCAGTGACAGCCCTGATGTAGTAAAAAAATACGGAACTTTGTTTGAACCAAAAAAAGAAAATTGGGAACCTCTAGTTGGAGATGTCGAATTCGACAATGTGAGTTTTCAATATACTGATAATGAGATCGTTTTGGATCAGTTTTCTTTAAAAGTTAAAGCAGGGTCAAGTGTTGCTCTGGTTGGTGCCACCGGAAGCGGAAAATCAACTATTGTAAATTTAATTTGTCGTTTTTATGAACCAACGAAAGGCGTCATTAGAATAGATGGAACAGATTACAAAGATCGTTCAATTGGATGGTTACACTCTAATTTAGGGTATGTATTACAATCTCCGCATCTTTTTAATGGTACTATAATGGAAAACATTCGCTATGGAAGATTGGATGCGGCAGACGAAGAAGTGATTCATGCTGCCAAATTGGTCAGTGCACATGAATTTATTATGAGCTTTGAAGAAGGGTACCAAACCAATGTTGGAGAGGGAGGATCAAAACTATCGGTAGGACAAAGACAGCTTATCTCATTTGCACGAGCATTGATAGCAGATCCAAAAATTTTGATTTTAGATGAAGCAACATCAAGCATCGATACAAAGACAGAATATACAATACAAGAAGTTATCAATGTGGTGCTAAAAGGTAGAACCAGTTTTATTGTTGCTCATCGATTATCCACTATCATTTCTGCTGATTTGATTTTGGTTATTCAAGATGGAAAGATTGTTGAGCAAGGAACGCATAAAGAGTTACTTGCTCTAGAAAAAGAATACTATAGCCTATATAAAAATCAATTTATTAATGAAGCTATGGAAAAATCAAAATATTAAAAGGGTTCATCGCGAGATGAATCTTTTTCTTTCATGGGATATCTAGTTTCATTGACTTAGTATTATTCTTATGCTATAATTAACACTAGAGGTGGATTATGAAGTGCATTTTTTTATATAATCCAAACAGCGGAAAAGGTAAAATTGTTAACAGAATTAACTACATAAAGAAAGAACTTTCGAAAAAATTTGATTTTGTAGAAATACATCCTACCAAATCAACGGAAGACACGATAGAAACTGCAAAAGAAAGCTGTGACGAATTTGATGTAATTATATTTGCCGGTGGTGACGGGACATTTAATGATATTGCTTGTGGGGTAGCAAGTCGTGATAAACGACCAATTTTAGGATACATACCTGCAGGGACAATGAATGACATAGCTCATAATTTAGGAATATCCACTAATGTTCGAAAAGCCTTAAAACATATTACAGATGGCAGAACAATTTATCATGATGTTGGATTAATAAATGGCAAATATTTTATTTATGTTTCAGCTATGGGTACTTTTACTGGAGTTAGTTATCGTACAAAGCAAAAAACCAAAAAAATATTTGGTAAGTTGGCATATGCATTCGATGGCTTAAAAGACATAGTAAATCCGTTATTATCGCATGTAACTGTGAAAACGGAAAGTGAAGAAGTGCATATGGAAGTACCTCTGGTTCTGGTTGTTAATTCTATTCAAGTTGGTGGAGTTCCATTTAATCGATACGGGCATTTGAATGATGGTTTATTTGATATCATACTCGTAAAAAGAGGAATCGGTAATGGATTAATAAATATTTTAAAATTATTCACTTTTGGAATTGGTATAAAGCGAATCACAAAACATTTTGTTTGCTTAAAAGGATCAAAATTTGATATATCGACAGACGAAGGTGTTATATGGTGTATAGACGGTGAAGCCGGTCCAATTGGATCGGTTCATATAGAGAACATCCCTAAGCATTTACAAATATATGTTCCTAAAAAAAAGAATTTTCACATACCTACATTCAAAAAAACATAAATACATAGTCTACTAGGAGGATAAAATGAATAAAAATCAAGCTTTAGATTTGTGGTTAGATGAAGTTGGAGAACAGGTTTATACATACGATTTTAGTGGAAAAAAAATAAAACGCGATGACTATAATGTGAAAAACGAAGTTGGGTGGGTTGTCACTTATGTTAAGCCTATTCAACTTGGCGGAAACAACAATAAGGGAAATATTATAATTATGCATCATCGAACCGCCGATGAAAAAGGGAATAATTTTCCTGAATTTGAAATTGGACACAAAAAATAAATAGCATATTATAATCAAAAGGAAGATTTCTATTATATTGAAGAATGTCTTGAAGACGAAGATTAGAGGAAAGATACCATCTTTCCTTTTATAAAAGGAGCAGTAATGAGAATAATAGCAGGAAAACATCGAGGAAGAGTACTGAAAACACTGACTGGTGAACAGACAAGGCCAATGATGGATCGAATGAAAGAGAGTGTTTTTCAGATAATCGGTCCCTATTTTAATGGTGGTACCGTATTGGATTTGTTTGGGGGAAGTGGAGCTTTATCGCTGGAAGCAATCAGTCGTGGTGCAGAAGAGGTATATATCAGTGAATATTTTAAAGATGCATTAAAAATTATAGAAAAAAATGTAGCATTACTAAAAGAGGAAAGCAAAGTGCATATTTATCCTGTTTCATATGAAAAGATGTTACAGGAAGTAAGAACAAAAAAATTCGACTTTGTTTTTTTAGATCCACCATACCGATTAGAAATAATTAATGAAATAATAGATTTTCTAATTAATGAAAATATGATTAAAAAAAATGGAATGATTATTTGCCATTATTCCAAGGGAAAAGCAACATTTACAAATCACCTACCAATTATTCGCAATCAGTTTTATGGGCAAAGTGAAGTGACTATTTTTAAAAATTGTTAACTTATTTTGAAGAATTGTTAACTTATTTTTTCTTTACAAATGTATTTTTTTGCAGTATAATATTTATACTGTATTTGTCCCAGTAGCTCAGTTGGATAGAGCAACGGCCTTCTAAGCCGTGTGTCGGAGGTTCGAATCCTCTCTGGGACGCCATTAAAAACACAAGAATCTATTTCTTGTTTTTTTTATTTATAATATGTAAACGTTTACTATCAAAAAAAACTTTACACTTCTTTTTAGTAATGATATAATAAATCCATAAAATTTGAAAGGAGCTATTTTATGTTTGTACCATTGGCTTGTTCACAATTTTATTATTACTATTACTACCCAAGAGGATATCAAGAATAACCACTTGGCTTTTTCGTAATGGTAAAGCTATATAAGATGTGTTATTACTGGTATCCTAATAAAAATAGGAATAGTAATAACAGATTGAAAAGAATTTTAATGTGTTATTACCATAATAACACATTTTTTAATACCCAAGAAAGGAAAAAGAAAATGAAAAAATTGGGAGTTGTTTTATTATCATTATTTTTGTGTTTTGGAATTGTTGGTTGTAAAAAGGAAGATGGAAAATTGCAAATAGGAATTTTACAATATCTTAGTCATGAAGCTTTGGATCTAGCAAAAGATGGTTTTATTGAAGGATTGGAAGAAGCTGGATTTATTGATGGTGAGAATATAACTATTACTGTATTGAACCCACAAACAGAAGCTTCAGTAATGCAGACGATGGTTGAACAATTGGTAAGGGAATCTGATCTAATTTTAGCTATTGCTACAACAGCAGCTGTGGCTGTGATGAATGAAGCCAATGGTCAAGGAAAAGATGTGCCCATTCTCTTTACTGCAGTAACCGATCCGGTTGATGCTGAACTAGTGGAAACGATGGAGGCTCCAGGAGGAAATGTCACAGGTACAAGTGATATGAACCCGGTTGCTGACCAAATCGAATTAGTGAAAGAATTGTTACCAAATGCAACAAAAGTTGGAATTCTCTATACTTCTTCCGAAGAAAATTCGGAAATTCAAGCAAATATCGCAATTGAAGCTGCAGAAGACCTCGATATGACGACAGCGGTTCGAACAATAAGTACCCTAAATGACCTTACTACAGTGGTAAACGCATTAATAAGCACCGATTTAGTTGATGCTATATATGTGCCAACAGACAATCTAATTGCGAGTTCAATGGGAACGCTTGAAGAAATTGTAAAATCAAATCCAACTAAATATGTACCAATTGTATGTGGTGAAACTTCACAAGTATTAAATGGAGGCTCTATTACGTATGGATTAAATTATTTTAACTTGGGCAAAGATACTGCAGCAATGGCAGTTAGAATTCTTAATGGAGAACTTCCACGTAACATTCCCGCCACTACAGTTCAAACTGTTGAATTAATTATTAACAAAAAACAATTAGAAGAAGATTTGGGCATTACTGTTCCTACGAGTTTATTAGAACGTGCTGATCAAATCTTGGAATAGGGAAAAAAATGGATATTGTTTATATACTGAAAAACGCAATAGAAACAGGATTCATCTGGTCCCTGCTAGCACTGGGTGTATTTATTTCTTATCGCGTTCTTGACTTTGCTGATTTAACAGTAGAAGGCTCCCTTACTTTTGGGGGAGCTATTTCTGCTGCACTATTACTTCAAACAAATATTCCTTTTTTATCGAATCCAATTGTAACAATTATTTTTTCAATAGCAGGTGGAATGTTAGCAGGACTTATCACCGGAATTCTTCATACAAAATTTCAAATTCCTGGTATATTGGCAGGTATCATCAGTATGACTGGTTTATATTCCATAAACTTATTAGTTATGGGTGGAGCGAGTTTATATATAAGTAATACTACAACAGTTTATCAGCCAATTGAGAACCTGTTAGTCAATACATTCAATATGGAAAATATGCAATGGGTAAAATTCCTAACCAAGTCATTAACCAGCTTAGGGATGGTAGTATTTGCATGTAGCACCATTTACTGGTTTTTTGGTACTGAAATCGGGATGTCGATTCGAGCAACCGGATGTAACCAACACATGGCAAGAGCACAAGGCATCAACACACATAAGATGATTATTATCGGGCTTGCAATATCAAATGGACTAGTAGCTCTCGCAGGAGCATTATATGTTCATTGTTACAAATCCAGTAATATGGACTTGGGAAGAGGTTCAATTGTTGTCGGACTTGCTTCGATAATTATCGGTGAAGTTTTGATTGGTAAAGTAACATTCAAACGATGGTTATTTGCTGTAATTATAGGAAGCATTTTATTCCAAGCTATTATTGGAATTGCCATTTTATTAGGCTTTTCAGCAAATAATTTAAAACTGTTACAAGCGATTCTTATTACTTTTATTCTCGCTTTTCCAATTATAAAAAAATGGATAGTCAAGAAAAGAGGTGGTCGATATGCTTAAAGTTTCTCATGTTACAAAAGCATTCAATAGAGAATTGACGCCGGATCAATTAAAAATAGCTTTGAATGATATCAGTGTCCATATTGCAGATGGTGAATTTGTAACAGTGATTGGTGGAAATGGAAGTGGGAAATCTACATTTTTAAATGTGATATGTGGAGCTCATATACCGGATACAGGAGAAATACTGTTAGATGATATTGATATTACTACGGCTCCGGAACATAAAAGAGCTGTTTATTTAGGTAGAGTATTCCAAGATCCGATGATGGGAACTGCTGCCAACATGTCCATTCTCGAAAATTTAATTATTGCGAAAAGAAAAGGAACCAAAAAAAGATTGAAATGGGGTTTTCAAAAAACCGAGGAAAAGCAATTTCGTGAACTAGTCAGTTCTTTGAACCTGGGCTTAGAAAATCGACTCGAACAAAAAATGGGATTATTATCGGGCGGACAAAGACAGGCTATAACTTTGATAATGGCCATTTTGGAAAAACCAAAATTGTTGCTGTTGGATGAACATACAGCAGCACTGGATCCAAAAACAGCAAAAGTAGTTCTGGAACTAACCAATAAAATTATTGAAGAAAATCATCTAACCACGATAATGATTACCCATAACATGAAAGACGCAATCAAATATGGCAACCGTTTGCTCATGTTCCATGAAGGGAAAATTATTTATGATGCCCGAGGGGAAGAAAAAAAGAATCTTACGATAGCAAATTTATTAACAAAATTTGAATCAATGGACGATATGGAAATTAGTGATGAAATGGTTCTATCAAAATGAAGAAAAGAGTTATCTTTTCTTCATTTTTTCATTAATCTTTCTTGAAAAAAAGGAGACTGAGTGGTATAATAATTCTATGTCCCAGTAGCTCAGCTGGATAGAGCAACGTCCTTCGAAGTCGTTGGTCGCAGGTTCGAATCCTGTCTGGGACTATTACTTTTAAAACATCTAAAGCGATGTTTTTCATCGATATCAATTGTTGCTCTTGAAAAATACAGGGCTGAGTGGTATAATAAGGGATATGTTTGTCCCAATAGCCCAGTTGGATAGAGCGGCGGTTTCCTAAACCGTAGGTCGGGAGTTCGAGTCTCTCTTGGGACGCCATAGGAAAATAGATATGCGTGAAGCAAATGCTTTGCGTTTTTTTTGTGGAAAAGAAGGATTAATATGATTGCAACTATTTTTGTCAGTGTTGTGACGTCTATTTTACTCGTGCTTTCTATTGTATTTATTCCAAAAATAAAAATAGGACACTTGTTTTTAGATACTTATTGGATTGTAGCTTTAATCGGAGCGATTATTTTGTTTGTATTTGATTTGCTTGATTTAAAAGAAGTAATAAAAGCATTATTATCTGACGGCGTAATGAATCCAATAAAAATAGTCATATTGTTTTTATCGATGTCCGTCCTGTCTTTGTTTCTGGATGAAATAGGTTTTTTTCGTTATATAGCAAGTTGGGTACATCAAAGAACAAAAAGTAAGCAATTACCCGTTTTTCTTTCTTTATATCTGGTGATAAGTGTCTTGACTATTTTTACTTCCAATGACATTATCATTCTTACATTCACGCCATTTCTATGTTATTTTGCCAAGAACGCAAAAATTAATCCCATACCATATTTGGTAATGGAATTTATAGCTGCCAATACTTGGAGTATGCTTTTAGTTATTGGAAATCCAACCAATATTTATTTGGCATCCATGTATCAAATTGATTTCTTGTTGTATTTACAAAAAATGTTTGTACCAACTCTTCTTGCTGGAATAGGTAGCTTTATATTAATGTTGATTTTATTTAGAAAAAATTTACAAAAACCGATGGAACAAGTTTTGGATAAAGTTGCAATAAAAAATAAATTACTGTTTACTGTTGGGATGATTCACTTACTATTGTGTACAGTCTTTTTAGCAATTTCAAATTATATTGGATTGGAAATGTGGCTCATCAGTTTTGGATTTGCAGTCAGCTTATTTGTTTTTTTACTATTGTTTAAAAAGAAAAGCAGCGAATTTTATTTACCGATTGTTGTTAAAAGAATGCCGTGGTCACTCATGCCTTTTGTTATTTCGATGTTTTTAATTGTGTTGGGTTTATCAAAATATCAAGTTACAAATTCATTATTGGAATTTTTTAATAACTTTCCAACCATTTACTCTTTCGGACTTTTTTCCTTTTTATTTTCAAATCTTATCAATAACATACCAATGAGTGTTCTTTTCGCGGAAATAATACAACCACTCTCTGCTTTGACTTTAGAAAAAGCATTGTTTGCGAGCATTATTGGATCGAATGTAGGAGCATTTTTAACCCCCGTTGGGGCATTGGCAGGAATGATGTGGATGGGAATGTTGAAAAAAGAATCGATTAACTTTGGCTTCAAAACTTTTATTAGAACCAACTCACTTCTTGCTCTAGCCAGTATTATATTAGCATTAGTGGGACTAATGATTGTTTTTTAATCCGTCATCGTAAAAATGGCGGATTTTAATTTTATGTGGTATAATGAATTAGGAGATGGCTGTCTTATAATGAATTTATTATAAGGCCAGAAAAATATAATGAAAACTATTATTAAATTTCCCAAAGAAAAGATTCAAATAGTCAATCAAATTCAAGAAGCAATCATTAATCAGGATTATCCCAAGATCATTGCAATGAAACAAATGATTATAGATAAAGCTTCTGAACTAATTGATACAGATGCATTGGCGATGTTATATGAAGCACATTTTCAATTACGTTTATTTGATGACATCATTGACATTACAATTAAATTACAGGAGCAGGAGATAGAAGGGTTTGGACTTGCGTTTTATACTATTGCTTCTTATATTGCTTTGGATGAAATTTATCTTGCAGAAAGCTTTATTCGAAAATATCGGCTTCTTCAAACCAATGAAATCAAGTACTATTATGGAAAAGAAGAAGCAAATTATTCTCATTTATTGGGATTGGTTGTCGAAGATTATGAAGAAGTTGTTCTGTGTCTGCTGATGGTAAATTATGTATATGATGTTTTACGTGAACTGGGCACAGAAATTTTAGAAAACAAAAAAATACTCATCATTCGTTTTTTTGATTTAATTAATATCACTTTTGAGTTAGGCTATGATGATTTCATTATTGAAGAATTAAAATCCGTTATGAAAATTATATTTCAAATCGAGGTTTAAATTTATTGCGTTTTTAAGATAAATTGGATATAATAGTATATGTTAAAAAAAAGGAGAAGATGTCATGAATGTAAAAATTGAAAAAATTTCTGGATGTAAAAAAAAGTTAGTGTTCACTTTGCCAGAAGAAAACTTTATTGAAGCACTGGATGTTGTGTTTGCAGAGAAAGTTCAAAAAATAGAAGTGAAAGGGTTTCGTAAAGGCAAATTGCCACGTGAAGTATATAATAAACGCTTTGGCGAAGAAAGCTTATATGAAGATGCCATCAATGAAGTAGTAAACAATGCGTATCGAGAAGCACTGGAAAAACATAAAATTGATGCTGTTGGTCAACCTGAATTGGATGTTGATTTTGAATCTGTTGGAAAAGGGAAAAAAATGAAATTCAGTATTCAAGTAGAAGTTTGGCCAGAAGTTGAATTGGGACAATATACTGGTTTGGAAATTGAAAAAAAACCTGTTCAAGTCAGCGAAGAAGACATAAACAAATATATTGAACAAAAAAGACAGTCAAAAGCAGAATTGGAAGTTGTTGAAGATGGAGTATTAGAAAACGGGTATACTGCAGTATTCGACTTTGAAGGGTTTGTTGATGGAGTTGCTTTTGAAGGTGGAAAATCAGAAAATTACAGTCTGGAAATAGGATCCCACCAATTTATTCCTGGTTTTGAGGAACAAATGGTTGGTATGAAACCGGAAGAAAACAAGGATATTGAAGTTACTTTTCCAGAAAATTATCAAGCTGAAAATTTGAAAGGAAAAAAAGCTGTATTTAAAATTCATTTGCATGAAATGAAAAAAAGAATATTACCTGAACTTAATGATGAATTTATAAAAGATTTAGAAGTAGAAAACATAGCAACTGTGAAAGAATATCAATCCTATGTAAAGGATTTGCTTACAAAAGAAAGAACAGAAGACAGCGAAAGAAAGTTTGCCGATGATGCATTAAACAAAGCAATTGAAAATGCAACGCTTGAAGTACCACACGCTCTTGTTGAAGAAGAAATTAACCGCCAGGTTTCACAAATGGAAAATCAAGCAAAGACCTATCAATTACCGCTTGAAACATTACTTCAATATTATGGAATTGCTGATTTGGAGCAATACAAAAAAACGATTGAACCGGGCGCTATTATGAGTGTTAAGCAACGAGCTGTTTTCTTGAAAATTGCTGAAGCAGAAAAAATGAAAGTAACTGCCAAAGATTACAATGATGAATTCGAGGAAGTTGCCAAAGAGATTAATAAGCCTGTTGAAGAAGTTAAAAATTTATATACCAAAGAATTAATAGCACCATATATTAAAATGAGAAAGGTTATCGATTTAATAAAAGATAGTGCTGTAGAAAAATAAGGAGGTGAAGTTCCATGAAAGAAGAAGAAAAAAAGGTTTGTTCCTTTTGTGGTCTTCCTGGAACAGAAAACCGTCGTTTAATCGAAGGTGAAAATTGTTGTATTTGTGAGATGTGTATCAATGTTTGTCATCAAATGTTTGAAATGGACCATGAAGAAGAAATAACAGAAAAGAAAGAATTTCATCTTGATTTAACACCGCAGCAAATTTATGATCGCCTTAGTGATTATGTTGTAGGACAGCACTATGCTAAAAAAGTTCTTAGTGTTGCTGTATACAATCACTATAAACGGGTACAGAACAATTTATTTGAAAACAAAAATGTCGATATTGAGAAAAGCAATATTTTGTTATTGGGATCTACAGGAAGTGGAAAAACATTATTTGCCAAAACACTTGCTCATATTCTCCAAGTACCCTTTGCAATAGCAGATGCTACTTCGCTTACACAAGCAGGATATGTCGGTGAAGATGTGGAAAATGTGTTGCTGCGCTTATTGCAGGCTGCTGATTTTGATATTGATCTAGCGCAAAAAGGTATCATATACATTGATGAAATAGATAAAATTGCTCGCAAAGGCGACAGTGTATCCATTACACGAGATGTGAGTGGAGAAGGAGTTCAACAGGCACTGTTGAAAATTCTGGAAGGTACTGTAGCCAATGTACCACCGGGTGGGGGAAGAAAACATCCTCATCAGGAATTTATTCCTTTTGACACGACTAACGTATTATTTATCTGTGGTGGCTCTTTTGAAGGTATTGAAGATGTTGTTGGAACGCGATTAGGAAAAAAATCAATTGGATTTGCATCTCCAACTACTAAAAATGTAAAAAACATGGCAGATGCTTTACAGAATGTAATCCATTCAGATATACAAAAATATGGAATTATTCCCGAACTTGTTGGAAGACTTCCGGTACTGGCAGCACTACATCCTTTGGAAATAGATGATTTAACCCGCATATTGCTTGAACCGCGTAACGCAATTATTAAGCAATATCAAACAATGTTTGAAATGGATGGTGTTGATCTGGAGTTTGAAGCAGAGGCAATTCATGCAATTGCCGAAGCAGCGTATAAAGAAAAAACAGGAGCCAGAGGACTTCGCTCCATAATAGAAAATATTATGTTGGAAATCATGTTCTCGATACCACAACAAAAGAATTTAAAAAAATGTATAATTACTAAAGATGTTGTGGAAAAAAAGGCTGAACCTATCATTATTTCAAAAGCAGCATAGTAAAGAAAAAGAAAGGAGTAAACATATGTTTTCGAATCAAAGTATTATTCAAGAAATATTACCAGCTATAACAGTGAAAAATTTGGTTCCTCTACCCAATAATGAAGTTCGTTTGGATGTTGGGAAAATAGAAAACCAAAAAGCAATAAAAGCTGCATTAGACAAAAACAAATATCTTGTATTGTTAGTTCAAAAACAATTGAAGACTGATACTCCTAATCCCAGTGATTTAAATGAAGTTGGAATTGTTGCAAGAATCATTTATAATATGGACGCTACTCCGATTCATAAATTGAAAGTTCAAGCAATTACACGTTGCAAGGTATTGGATTATGTACAAATCGAACCATTTATTAATGTATCTTTTGTTACAATGCCTTCCGAAAACGAAAACATCAATGAAGAAGTAGCAAGTGTACGCTTGCTAATAGAAGAGCTTGATGCAAATGGACAACGTTTATTCATTAATAATCCAGACTTGATTAATAAAATTACAAGTGGAGTAACTGCAGATATCTTAACAGATTTGCTTGCTTTTAATTTACCTCTGGAATTTCATGCAAAACTACGATATTTAAACACCCCAAGTGTTTCAGAACGATTGAAATTAATGCTTCAGGATATTAAACGGGAAAAGTATATCCAATCAATTGAAACACAGATCGAAAATGAAGTAAAAAAAGCGATTAATGAAAATCAAAAAGAATATTACTTACGTGAAAAAATGCGTGTTATTCAAGATGAACTTGGTGACAAGGCAAGAAAAGAAACAGAAATTGACGAGTTAAAACAAAAAATACTCGATTGTAAAATGCCAAAGGAAATTGAAGAAAAAGCGCTCAATGAATTATCTCGTTACAGTTCGCTTTCTGTTGCTTCAGGTGAAAGTGCAATTGCACGGACTTATTTAGACTTTATGATAAGCCTGCCCTGGTCCGTGGAGTCAAAAGAATCAAATGATATAAGAAAAGCCAAAGAACAACTGGATCGTGATCATTACGGATTAGACAAAGTTAAAGACAGAATACTTGAATATCTTGCTGTTCGAATTATGACTGAAAAAAATCCCCAAGCAATACTTTGTTTGATAGGGCCACCAGGAGTAGGAAAGACATCACTGGCAAAATCTATTGCAACAGCACTCAACAGACCTTTTGTTAAACAATCATTGGGTGGTGTAAAAGATGAAAGCGAAATTAGAGGGCACCGGAGAACATACTTAGGAGCATTACCAGGCAGAATATTGCAAGGTATGAAACGAGCAAAGGTGATCAATCCCGTGTTTTTATTAGATGAATTAGATAAGTTATCTTCTGATTTCAGAGGGGATCCCGCCAGTGCAATGCTGGAAGTTTTGGATTCAGAACAAAACAGATTTTTCAGTGATCATTATTTAGAAGAACCATATGATTTATCAAAAGTATTTTTTATCGCAACTGCAAACTATTTGGAAAATATTCCTCCGGCTTTACGTGACCGGTTGGAAATTGTCGAATTAAGTAGTTATACGGAATTTGAAAAATTTGAAATTGCACGACGACATTTGTTAGATAAGCAATTGAATCTTCATGGTCTTACGAAAAATGAATTTGTACTGGACGAAAGTGCATTATGGAAGATTATCCGCGAATATACTAAAGAAGCAGGAGTGCGGGAATTAGAGCGTCATATCGGTACTTTAATTAGAAGAGCAATAAAAAATATATTAATG
The DNA here is from genome assembly GCA_028691905.1 of Bacilli bacterium. Taxonomy (GTDB): domain Bacteria; phylum Bacillota_I; class Bacilli_A; order ML615J-28; family CAG-698; genus JAQVOS01. The sequence goes on along the minus strand of JAQUYJ010000003.1, from coordinate 483 downwards.
GAAACAAAAGAACCCGTTCACATTGATGCAGCCAATTTACAAAGTTGGTTGGGGAAACCCAAATTCACTTATAACAAAATTGATGGTATCAATCAAATTGGTGTGGTTACTGGATTGGCATATACACAATTCGGTGGAGATACCCTTCCGATTGAAGTAACCTATTATAAAGGGGAAGGGCGTTTGGTTCTTACCGGTAAATTAGGAGATGTTATGAAAGAATCAGCTCAGGCAGCTCTTAGTTATGTGAAAGCAAACTGTAAGAAACTACAAATTGATCCGGATTTATTTAAATCAAATGATATTCATATTCACGTCCCGGAAGGAGCTGTTCCAAAAGACGGTCCGTCCGCAGGTGTAGCAATAGCAACTGCCATTACTTCTGCATTCTCACATCGATATGTTAATCGTTTGGTCGGGATGACAGGGGAAATAACATTAAGAGGAAGAGTTCTTCCAATCGGAGGAATTCGTGAAAAAGCA
>JAQUYJ010000094.1 GCA_028691905.1 Bacilli bacterium | reverse complement strand
AATTCCGGAGTAAAATTTAATAAAATGATTAATATTCCAATAAAAATCATTCCGACAATGGGCTCTGCCTTTTTAATCCGTAAATCAACTATTTCAACATTTTTCAATTCTTTCGGATGCCAATTGGATTCAGCTGTCTCTTTTTGTGTATGCTCAGCTATTATAAATCCAATCGTAATAAAAGCGAATGCACTCAATGCACCATTATACATAGCAGCTACTATTTCAATCAACCACTCTATTGAAAAAGGATTGGTACCCATCAATTTGCTGACAATCATTCCCAATAAAACAGAACCCATGACAATGGGTATAATTAATTGAATTAGCTGAATATATTGATCATAATATCGAGGGCCTATTAGAACTCTTTTCTTGTCTAGGTATTGACTGGCCAATACCGAAGGATTACCGAATTCTAATAAAATTTCTTCAATATTTTTATCTGTATGATGATTTATTTCATCATCAATTAAAGCAGATAATTCATTTTCGATATCCAATCGTTTTTCTTTGGGCAGTCTTCTAACTACTTCATAAATATAACGTTTTTTCATTTCTTCTGGTTTCATCTTTATTTTTCCTCCATTAATTGATTCATGTTTTTGACTAAGTTTTCCCATTCAATCTTTAAGATACGATAAATTTCTTTTCCCTCCATACTCAGGGAATAATATTTACGCGGTTTTGCTTCTTCGATTTCCCATTTGCTTTTTAATATTCCCTGCGTTTCCAATCTACGCAATAATGGATAAAGTGTACTTTGATCAATAGTGATTGCTTTTGATTCCAGTTCTTCCAATAATGCATATCCATATTTATCAGTCTGTAAGCAGCTAAGAACTGCCAATGTCAGTGTCCCTCTTCTGAATTCTGAAGAAAGGTTTTTCAAGATTTCATAACGGTCCATATTTTCACCTCATATATATTATACTGTATGTCATACAGTATTGTCAATAAAAAAATAGAAAATATTTAAATATTTTCTATTTCAAACACTCCGGATGCTATCTTTTGGGCCGGTCCCTTCATATAAATAAACTCATTCGTATCTTTTCTGATCCATAATGAACCATGCTCAAAGCATATTTCTACGCTGTCTTTGCAATATCCCAAGCGGGAACCCACTATAAAACTGGCACATGCCCCAGTACCACAAGCCAGTGTCCACCCCACTCCCCGTTCATAGGTACGGACCCAAAAATGCTCTTTATCCATCACTTCCACAAAATTGATATTTGCTTTGGCTTTGAACAGGGGATTTTCATGTATTTGTTTTGCTTTAGACATTCGGTCTGATTTATTCTCTTCATTTACAAAAACAACACCATGAACAGTCCCTGTATATACTGCAGTCAAAGGAATCCCTTCAACACAGGAATTAATCCATTCCGACTGATCCGTATTTAATTGTAACAATTCTTTGGAATAGGATGCTTTTCCCATATTTACTTCAATGAGATTCTGATCAAATCGCACTCTTCGATTTCCGGCTTTCGTTAAAACATCGAATTCATCCTCTATTGTGATTTTACTGTCTCTTGCATAGCGGGAAAAGCATCTTAACCCATTGCCGCACATCGTTCCTTCACTGCCATCCTGATTATAAAATAACATGGTAAGAGGACTTTTTCTTACAACCAGTAAGCCATCTGCACCTATTCCCAGTTGGCGATGACATACTTTTTTAGCGAGTTCTGAATAATTAATATTCTGTTCTTCAATAATAATAAAATCATTTCCTAATCCATGATATTTTAAAAATTTAATTTGTTTCATGTTTTTCTTCTTTCAAACATAGCCCACTTTCCAAACTATTTAATGAACAATAATACTTTATTTTTTCATTCTGAATATTTTTGTTTTTATTATTAACCATCTTTTCATCCAGCGTTCTTTTCTTTGAAGATTTCTAATTTTTCTTTCTGTGGTTTTCTGTGCTCTTATTTCTCTTTTTTCTTCTTTTCGCAGTTGCTTGTTTAATTGATTCTTATCTTTACGGTCTCCATTAATTTCTTTCACAATCACTCTTCTGATTTTTTGTGCGTTGGTCTTGGTTACAAGTCCCAATGAGTCAATAGCATATACTTTTATCATTGAAATATTTTTTTTGCTTTTATTATAATCTAAGATAATTGTTTTCAATTCATTTAATGATACATTAAATTTTAGAGAGTCTCGGGAAACTACAATTAATTGATTATTGAAATCCAAATTATTCTGTGCAAAAAATGTTTTATAATAATCTATTGTTTGTTCTTTATAAATAAAACCAAATCCTATTATATATGAATCATTGACATTATTATTAAATACACGAACAACAATCTCTTCTGTTTTAGATTTAGGATCCAATTCAAATGTTCCGAATATACGAAATTTTCGATTTGAGAAAAATTTTGAAACGTGCCATACATAAATTAAAATGATTATTGAAAATAACACAAGAATAGCAAAAAACAAAATTGCAATATATTCAAAATTATCTATTATAAATTGCATGATGTATTCCTTTCTATTAAAATCCGGATTATATTATTGACTTTATTTAAAGTCTGATCATTATAATATCCTATTTCAAATTTTGCACCTTTTTCAATTAAAAATCCAATCGTTTTGATATCAGTGGGATGAACAATAGACAACAAATAATCTAGTTCATTTTGGTTGAATAATGGCACTAATTCCTTTAATAATGTACTGTTTTTATTTTTTACAGCTGCTTCGCCCAGCATTTTCCAATTAATCAGTTTTTCAAATTTATTCATGCAATACTTGTAGTAAAATGTGTAATCTTCGTTAATTAGTTTTACAATAAACATATTTATATCTACAAATAGTTCTTTGTCTAATGCTAATTGAAAACATTCTTTATTATCTGATTGAACCATTTCAAATAATATTTGCTGTGTACCAGCAACAATCTTGTCAATAGTTGATGGGATAGCAGAAAAATTGTTTAAATAATACTTTAATCCATCAACAAATTGGAATTTCAAGAAAATTCGCATAATCATCATATAGTTGGTCGTGAAGGAATAATGACTAATTATGGTTCTCAAAATAGTAGTTAACTTGTTTTCAGCAATTATTTCAATCCATTGCTTTTTTGATAAATACTTCATCTTGTATGGTACTTCAACAGATAAAAATATTTTTTTCTTTGTAACCACTTTTTCTAAAAATATTTTTTTAATTAAATGCTGATACTTTTCCTGATTAAGTAATTCCCATATTTTATTAGCATACTTTTTATCGAGAACAGCCAATGAACCAAACTCTGATACAAAAATATCCATGTGTTTTTCGACATTTTCAACGTTATGGGTTAATATAAACCAGATTAATCTCGTGTATATTAGAAGCGATTTATGATAAGATGATTCAACCAATTTTACAGTTGCTTGATGAAACAATCTAAATATTTGGATATCTTCGTAATCCATAACATATTCTATCAATACATTTCCATATAAATCAGGACTGCTTATCTGCATGTTTTCTATCACGACATTTTTAAATGCGTCTATCCCTCTTTTGACCATTTTTTCGTACTCAGAGACTACTTCTTTACTAAAATTATCTGATTTCTGAACGAGCAGCTTTTCAATTGGAATATCAAATAATTTGGAAATTGCAATCAAATTCTGAATATCAAAAGAACTTTTACCATTTAAGTTTTGAGACACAGCCGATTTAGAAACATTCAATGCTTTCGCAAGATCGTCTTGTGTCATTCCCTTTTCTTTTAATAACTCTTTTATCAAAGATCCAACTTTATTATTATCAATAATTTCCGGCATTCGATTATATCCCCCTTTATCTTAATTATATAAATAAAATCTATAATAATCAAGACGTTATTTATTAACATTTTTTAAACTGTCAAATGTTAATACAATTTTTAAAGAATTGATGAATCTGTTAGTTTAGTTTAGCTTAACTTTCCTATTTTATATTGTTTTTCAGCCATTCTGTTGCCTGTTCGAGGCGCATTGGTCGGGCAAATAAATAACCCTGTCCGAAATCACATCCCATTTGTATAAGCAGATCCAAAATCTCCTTTGTTTCAATCCCTTCTGCAACGACTTTATAGTTCATATCATGAGCCAAATCTATTATCGCCTGGACCAAAATTCTTGTGTTTTCATTACTAACAATATTCATTGTAAAATTTCGGTCAATTTTTATTTTTTTAATTGGCAAATCACGTAAATAGGCAAGTGAAGAGTATTCATTTCCAAAATCATCCAAAACAACACTGATTTTATTATCTTGAAACTGTTTTAAACAGATTTCTGCAGCTTGCTTATTCAGCATTAATGTCGACTCCGTTATTTCAATTTCGATATTATCCGGCCTGATTGAAGAATGTTGAACCTGTTCCAAAATAAATTGAATAAGAGCCGGCTCGTATAAATTACGTTGGGAAATATTAATGGATATTTGTGGTTCCAATTTGATTTCTGTAAACTGATGATAGTCCAAAATAACCCTTTCGCATACCCATGTTGTAATTTGATTGATAATTCTTGTCTTTTCTGCCAATGGGATA
>JAQUYJ010000093.1 GCA_028691905.1 Bacilli bacterium | reverse complement strand
CCAAAAAAAGCTCTTTAAGGCTTGAGCATACGACTAGATCGCAGTCCAAATATATAATTTTATCAACTTCGGGCAGCAAATCGGCAGTCATAAACCTGTAATATATCGCTGTCGTAAAATGGTTAAGCACTATCGGAAGACTGTCCAAAACAGATGTATCAAGTTTAACGTATTTGATGTTAAAGTTTTTAATTTTTTGAAGTTCCGATATTTTATTCTTGTTTGAGTCCGATATTCCGCTGTCAAGAACGTAAAAAGAAAAGTCGTCGCCAAATGCGGCATTCTTCAAAATTGAAGCAATTACGACCGCCATATGCTGAGCGTAATTATCCGAAGGAGTAAAACATATATTAATATTCATTTTATTTATTTCCTTTGTAACGGTTCGCCTATTATATAAAATTATTTGATATAATTGTCAGGCATTAATATGAAAAAATTAAAAGTTTTTTTAAAAAACAAATTTCCCTTTCTTGCCGATATAAAGCCTTTCATGGCAAATCTGGCATACGGGCCGATTCTTGACCATCTTGAATTCCACGTAACCGAGCACTGCAATTTAAACTGTAAAGGATGCACTCATTTTTCAAACATATCCGGCGAAAAATTTACGGACTGCCTCCATATACAAAAACGCCTTGAACGCCTTAATAAAATTTTCGGCAAAATCAGAAAAATTAAAATACTGGGCGGAGAACCTCTTTTACATCCGAAAATTGGAGAAATTTTAAAAATAACAAGGAAAACCGTACCTTTTACAGACATAATTGTCATAACAAACGGAACTCTGCTGCCGTCAATGCCCGATATTTTTTTCAAAATCTGCCGCCAAAACGATATAACGATTGAAATTACCGTTTATCCGCCTTTATTCAACAATATTGAAAAAATAACCAAAAATCTTGATTTATTTCAAGTTAAATACGTTTTATCAAACAGAATATTTTCTTTTTGCGGCGTATTAAACGCAGCCGGCACTTCCGACAAACAAAAAACTTTTTCAAACTGCACCGGCAAATTCTGTTCCATTTTGAAAGACGACAATATTTATATGTGCGCCATAGCCGCTTATATCGGATATTTCAATAAGAAATTTAACGCTTCCATAGCGGAAGGCAAAGGAATCAACATCTACACCCATACGGGCAGAGAAATTCTATCCTATCTGAAAAAACCCGAAGAAACATGCAGGTTCTGCACAAATAATTTTAATTATTTTAAGTGGGAAACCACGAATAATCCGCAGCCACTCGACTGGTCCGGAAAAATATAAAAATATTTTATTTTGTTTTACAAAGAATAAATTCAAAAAAATTAAATATCTTAATTTTTATCTTTTTGTCGTCGGTTCTGTATCCTTTTATAATCGGCGAAACAATATATCTTAAAATATATATAAAATTTTTTAGTTTATAACGACAAAACTGCCACGTAATTTTAATTTTATTTTTTAAATCATGCTTTAAATTAAAATCGGTGTATCCGAGATAATATAAATATAAACTTTTCAACGGAACATAGGAATGCCATGGTTTTTTATCTGAAACATAATGAATTATTTTCGGATTTTTTTTAGCCTGTTTGATTGATTGATATAACGGATGGTATCTGGCGTTATTGAATTCAAAAAAAGAAATCTGAACGTTCCACTTAAGGTCAATCCTTTTAATTTTGTCTTTTAAAACAGCATTTATTATATCCTGGTCTTCAAAATGAAGTTTGCCTCCGACTTCTATGCCGAACTCAATCAGTTTTTTACTTATTAAATCCTTTCTCCAAAGCTGCAAATTTACAACCATTACTCCGCTGTTTATGTAAAATTCTTCATACTTTCTGCCCAACTGCCTGCGCACCCAAAAAAAACCTATATCATCTACAGCTGCAAGATAATAATCTGTTACATCAGTATCAAACAATTCTTTAAGATCTGCACATGCAATCAAGTCACAGTCAAGATAAATAATTTTATCTATGCCGGGCAGAAGATCGGCTATTATAAACCTGTAATAAGCAGCTGATGTTAAATGGGCATGTCCCAGATAAAAATTTTTAAAAATAGAAACGTCAACATTAACGTACTCTATATAAAACTCTTTTATTTTGTTCAGTTTTGCAATTTTTTCTTTTGTTTCGCCCGATATCCCGCCGTCTAATATATAAAAAAACAATTTATTTTCTTCGGATGCGTTTTTTAGTATTGATGCCATTGAAACAGCCATATGCCGAGCATAATTATCATCAGAAGTATAACATACTTTTATATCCATAATATTCTCTTTAATAATTTTTATTTATTATACCATATATACAAACCGGACGAGGAGAACCTCTTTTAAATCCTGAAATAATAAAAATTTTGTAAATTACAAGAAAAAGTCTGCCAAAACAGCGATTTAATATTGGGTATAAACGGGCTTTTGCCTAACAAAATGCCTGATGATTTTTTAAAAGCATGCGAAGAAAACAAAATAAGATATCCGGATTGGAAAAACTTCGCTACTCCGCAACCCGAAGACCGGAACGGGAAAATATAAAAATATTTTATTTTGTTTTACAAAGAATAAATTCAAAAAAATTAAATATTCTAATTTTTATTTTTTTATCGTCGGTTCTGTAGCCTTTTATAACCGGCGAAACAATATATCTTAAAAAATATCCTGCTGTTTTAATACTATGCAGCACCAGTTGTTTTGTAATTTTCATTCTATTTGTAAAAGACAAATCAGAAGCAAACCCTGCTATATCTAAATAATAAAAATATAATTTCCGCTTCGGGACATACGAATTCCATGGTTTTTTCCACGTGATATAATGGATTATTTTAGGATTTTTCTTCGCCTTTATAATTTCTCTTTTCAACGGATGATTAAGAACATTATAAAACTCAAAAAAAGAAGTTTGAACATTCCATTTTAAATCAATATTTTTAATTTTATCTTTTAGAACTACATTTATTATATCCTGATCACCAAAGGCAAGTTTGTTATTTGTTTCCAGCCCGAATTTAATTAATCTTTCCCCCAATATGTCTCTTCGCCATAATTTAAGATTTACAACCATCACTCCGGTATTTATATAAAATTTCTCAATTTGTCTGTCAAGATATTTACGTGCCCAGAAAAAACCTATATCTTCCGTTGCCGCAAGATAATGCTCTGTCACGTCAACGTCAAACAATTCTTTTAAACTTGAACAGATAACAGTATCGCTATCCAGATATATTATTTTATCAACATCCGGCAGTAAATCAGCCATCATAAGTCTGTAATACACGGCCGACGTAAAATAATTTTGCACTAACTGAAATTTTCTAAAGATGGAAGTATCAATTTCAATATATCTTATATCAGATTCTTTTATTTTGTTAAGTTTTGCGATTTTATCTTTTTTCTCATCGGATATGCCGCCGTCTAATATATAAAAAAACAAATTATCACCGTCATCGGCATTTTTAAGAATTGAAGCGATCGTAACCGCCATATGCACAGCGTAATTATCATCGGAGGCTAAACATATTTTTATATCCACAGTATCACCTTTAATTAATTTTGCTTATTATACCATATATGCAAACCGGGCTTTTCAAAACACAAAGATAGTTGTTATAATTATACGGGTTAGATAAAATAACTAAATTTTTAATTCTATTAAAGTTCTCGGAGAAAGATATGGACGTTTCGGTAATCATTCCGGTATATAATGCGGAGCCCTATTTAAAACAGTGTTTGGACAGCATTTTAGCTCAAACATTCAAAAATATTGAAATAATTATCATAAACGACTGTTCTAACGACAACAGTTTCCAAATAATAGAAGAATACCGGAAAACAGACAGAAGAATTATAAGCATATCTCTTCAAAAAAACGCAGGACCCGGCAACGCAAGAAACGAAGGAATAAAAGCCGCAAACGGGAAATATATAGTTTTTATAGATTCCGATGATTGGATAAGCGAGGATTATGTTGAAACGCTTTATAACAGCATTGAAAAATACAATTGCGACATGGTATCGGCAAATTTTTATATTTACGATGATAAAACAGGGCAGATGAAAACTGATAAAAACCCAAAAGATTTATATAAAGCCTGTTTTAACACATCAGAAAAAAAACAATATTTTTTATTATTGAATAACAATTATATATGGATAAGAATATACAGAAAAGATTTCCTGAAAACAAATAATATTTATTTTAAATTGAACAAATTGGAAGATTCGCTGTTTTTATGGCAAGCAGTCATTTTTTCCGATAATTTTATGTTTATAGATAAGGCTATTTACTATTACAGAGTTAACAGAACCGGTTCTTTGACGACAACAGACTATGCGGGCGCTTATATTGAAGGATTGCGGGAAATTAAAAATTTTTTAATAAATGAAAATTTGTATACGCATTATAAACAACCGTTTTTCTTATTTGCAATGTCCGGCATTGCAAATTCATTTGAAAGTTCAAAATTGCCATATAAACAATTAAAAGATATTTTTATCAAACTTAAATATGAATTTTTAAACGATAGAGATATGAAATTTTATAAAGGACAAAGTTTTCTTTTATCGGCAAGAATG
>JAQUYJ010000092.1 GCA_028691905.1 Bacilli bacterium | reverse complement strand
CATGCCCGAATCGCAAAAGTAGTAAGCCCCACCAGTGCCAGTAATAAAATAACCAATAAAATAATTTTTTTGCTTTTCATAGTTTTTTCTCCTTGTTAACTAAAATATAATTGAATGGTATTGATTTGAAAAATACCATTTTGGTACCCCTCGTTACTTGTATCTGAATCATATGCAATCTGAAAGGAGACAAGAACACTTTCTCCCACTCCTACTGTAATTCCTGTAGCCAGGGTAATTATCCCGCTGCTAGTAATATTGCTGAACCGATAAAGGGACAGTTCCTGTTCGTAGATTGTACCCTCATACAATGTAATAACATCACTGCTGTTGGGAGTGACTTCCTGCAATGCTTCATCAACATAGCAAGCACCATCGACCAAATAGAAGACATCCCGCATGTCAAATCCTTCTTCTTCGGAAAGACTTGTTATATCGGAAAGCTGTACCCCGCCAACAACACTTTTTGTTCCTGTATTGCTGATTGTCAAGCGAAAATAGAATGCATCAGCGGGAACCGTATTCGATAAGAGAATTTCCAATTGCTGATCGGTAGTAATTACTACCCAGTCCCCATCATTTTTTTTCACCTGTAAATTGGTATCAACACTGTATGATCCGACTTGATTAATCAAGTCATCCACATCGACTCCTCCTGTGTTTATACTGAACCAGGCAAGAGTAGAAGTGAGCAGGAGAAGAAGAGAAAACAGCAAAAACAAAAATGATTCGATAATTTTTTTGTTTTTCTTCATATCCTTTCCTCCATGATTAACTATATTATAACTGAGTTAACATTAACGAACTCTTAATGAAAAAGTGATTATACGAAAATATAATCACTTTTTTTATTATTTGGCATATATAAATCAATTTGCTGGTAATAATTACTTGCTTTTTCATACGATACCGAAAAAACGGTTCCCCAGATCATGTCAGCAAATTCAGGATGATCGATAAATGGATTACGATTGTTTTGATAATCAAAAATAACTTCATTGCGGTTTCTCTCGAAATCATCAACCGGATCCTGTTCATTCCAGGCTAATAACGTACTTGCTTTACCCATATAGGGATTGGCACCATTATTGACACGGTCATTGATTTCCAGATCCTTTTCTCCGCTTATTCCCCCTTCGTATCGAACAGCCATATAGAAAATAATACGGGCAACATCGCCTTTTACTTCATCGCGGGGTTCAAAGGAATCCCCATCGACATAACAAAATGTCGATCCGGCTCCATAGGTATCATTAACCTTTGTTCCCCCATCATCAAAATCGAGATTGCTTCTTGTAGAATTTACGGATGCATCCGTTGGCCGTAAATGATGTAAATCGGTTCCCATCGGTTTTGTTTCACCAAAATCGCCATGGGATTTTGCCCAGACATGTTCCCTGTTCCAGTCGTTTCCCGAGCTTCCAAAAGCACTCTTTGCCTGACTTCTTCCTGTATAAAACAAAATAACGTTGTTTGTGTTATTCGGATCTTCATCGGTTTCTTTGAGAGCAGTTTTCGCGAAATCATACGAATAGGACTGATGCCCTCTGATGATTTGATGAAGGGCAGTCTTCAATGCTGTCCCACTTAATCCTTCTGCATTTTGATAATATGGTTCCAATACAGGAATTGTTTGGGTTTGAACAGTGATTGTCAGTTCTTGATAAACAGCAGGTGTCTGGACACTTGTTGCCCTGATTACAACTTCACCGACTCCCAAAGCTTTCACCAATCCCGTACTGGAAATGCTGGCTAAACTGTTATTGACGCTCCATGTTACATCCTGACTACATTCAGCAGGAAAAACCGTTGCAGTAATCTGTGTTTCTTCGCTCGGTTCCAAAAGTGTTTTACCCGCCAATTCAATCCGCTCTGCTTCTGTTTGCTCATTCTGAGTCGGAAGCAAGGCAATCGTTATTGAATCGGTAAAATTCATATATGTGATTTGAATTTCATGTGTTCCTGCTTCCTGCAAGGCAAGTATATCCTGAGCGGATAACATAGATTCAGTCAGCGGAACCACTTCGGTTGATCCATCGGGATTATTAATAATGATGGACAGTAAATCATAATCAAATTCATTAACCGGGATTGCTTCCCCAAAATATTCATAATGGACAAACATCGTTGCTTCCGGCAGGGGGGTACATCCTGCTAAACCAAATAATAGTAAAAATAAAAAAATAAGTCTCTTTTTCATAATAAACCTCTGTTTCCAGTCAAATGTATGTCTATTATACCACAAAAAGAAAAATAATTGAATAAAAAAAAGAGATCCGTTACGGATATCTCTCTTTTTACAGTTTAATCTTGAATCATATTTAAAATGTCTTTTTTTGATTTAAAGCCGACAGCCTGTTTAACCAGTTTTCCATCTTTAATATAAGCCAGTGTCGGAATGCTTCTAACTCCGTATTGAGCAGCGATTTGCGGATTGGCATCAACATCCACTTTTACTACATGAAGTGTGCCGGCTGTTTCTTTTTTAACTTCTTCAATAACCGGTGCCAACATCCGACATGGTCCGCACCAGTCAGCATAAAAATCGATTAACACTTTGTTGTTTTCCTGAAATATTTTTTGTAAATCTACCATTTTATATTCCTCCTAAAATAATTTAACATTATTACTATCATTATACACGTTTTTTTCAATATTGCAATTCTATTGCACCACTTTTTAAAAAAAGAAGTGAATTTGTTTTCACTTCTGTGAATTTGTTTTCACTTCTTTTTATTTTCTATTTATTTTTTTTTGCTTTTACAGCGGCTTGGGCTGCAGCCAAACGGGCGATAGGTACCCGGTATGGGGAACAGGAAACATAGTCAAGACCAACACTGTTGAAGAATTCAATACTGGAAGGTTCGCCGCCGTGTTCACCGCAGACTCCCAAATGAAGATGTGGATTTGCCTGTTTACCTAATTTTACAGCCATTGCAACCAACTTCCCGACACCGTTTTGATCGAGTTTCGCAAAAGGATCCGTTTCATAAACCCGCTTTTCATAATAGTGGGACAAGAATGTTCCCGCATCATCACGTGAAAATCCAAATGTCATTTGGGTTAAATCGTTTGTACCAAAACTAAAGAAGTCAGCTTCCTGCGCAATCTCATCAGCCAGCAGTGCTGCACGTGGAATTTCAATCATGGTTCCCACAAAATAGGGAATGTCCATCTTATTCTCTTCTTTAATTTTTTCTGCAGTCTGAACAACAATATCTTTCACAAACTTCAATTCTTTGACTTCACCGACAAGTGGAATCATGATTTCAGGAACAGCAGGATAGTTTGGATTTCTTTTTTTCACATTAATATATGCTTCCAAAACTGCTCTTGTCTGCATTTCCGCAAGTTCAGGATAAGATACAGATAAACGGCAGCCACGGTGTCCCATCATGGGATTGAATTCATGTAAGGAAGTAATTTTTGCGGCCAATTTTTCATAAGTGATACCTAATTCATCGGCAATTTCTTGAATGTCTTCTGGATTGGTCGGTAAAAATTCATGCAGTGGGGGATCCAGATAACGGACAGTAACGGAATACCCTTCCATTGCTTCGTAAATACCTTCAAAATCACTTCTTTGCATTGGCAGTAATTTTTCCAAAGCTTTTTTTCTGTCTTCTGTATTGTCGGCTACAATCATTTCACGCATTGCTTTAATTCGGTCTGCTTCAAAGAACATGTGTTCTGTACGGCATAATCCAATCCCTTCTGCTCCAAAAACACGGCCTTGTCTGGCGTCTTTTGGTGTATCGGCATTGGTACGTACTTTTAATGTTTTAATTTCATCGCACCAATTCATGAATTTTTCAAAGTCACCGGAAATGGTAGCAGGAACTGTATTTACTTTTTGACCGTAGACAGCACCTGTAGAGCCGTCCAATGCGATGAAATCGCCTTGTTTAATGGTCATGCCACCCAGTTTGAAGAATCCTTTTTCTTCATTGATTTCCAATCCCTTGCATCCAGAAACGCAGCATTTACCCATTCCACGGGCAACTACGGCAGCATGGGAAGTCATTCCGCCGCGGGCAGTCAGGAATCCTTCTGATACGTGCATTCCTTCGATGTCTTCAGGAGAAGTCTCCAAACGGACCAAAACGACTTTCTGTCCTTTTTTCTTCATTTCCAGTGCCTGATCAACATTGAATACGACCATACCGCAAGCAGCTCCGGGAGAAGCAGGTAATCCATCGCCGATTTTCTTTGCTTCTTTCAGCATTTTTTGATCAAATTGGGGATGGAGCAGGTTATCCAGTTGATTTGGCTGAACCAGCATAATTGCTTTTTCCTTATCAATCATTTTGCTTTCAACCATATCTACAGCTATGCGCAGAGCGGCTTGTGCGGTTCTTTTTCCGTTACGGGTTTGCAATAAATACAATTTACTGTTTTCAATAGTAAATTCAATATCCTGCATATCTTTAAAATGCTGTTCCAATTTGTTCGACAGTTCTACAAATTGCTGGTAAGCAGAAGGCAATACTTCTTTTAGTGAATCAATTGGCAGTGGCGTACGGACACCGGCAACAACATCTTCGCCTTGGGCATTCATTAAGAATTCACCATATAGTTTATTTTCACCGGTAGCAGGATTTCTTGTGAAAGCAACACCTGTTCCCGAAGTATTTCCCATATTTC
>JAQUYJ010000091.1 GCA_028691905.1 Bacilli bacterium | reverse complement strand
ATTCTTCCAGTTCAAAATCATCTGCTGCTTCCAAAAGACGGTAAACATCCAAATGATACAGGGTCAGGTGACCCTGATGAATTTTCATGATGGTGAAAGTAGGACTGTTAACGATGGATAATACACCCAGTCCCTTCGCAATGCCCTTTGTCAGAGTTGTTTTTCCGGCTCCGAGATCTCCTTCCAATGTAATAAGATCATTGGCCTGTAATAATAAACCGATTTTTTCTCCGAAATGAATCATTTCTTCTGCACTTTTGATTTTTTTTGTATATTGCATGTTCTTCACCTTTATGTTTATATTATACCATATAATTTAAATTTTCATGATTATTTTCATTATAAAAAAAGAACCCGCTTTCTTCCCAACCGGAAGAAAGGGGGTCTGTTTATTCTTTACCCAACAGGGCAAACATTTTCTTTTTATACGCTTCCACGCCTTCCTGGTTAAAGGGGTTGACACCCAATAAATAACCACTTACGCCGCAGCTGATCATAAAGAACATGACCAAATACCCAAAATGAAAAGGCGACACTTTCTCGATTTCAAGTACAATATTCGGTACTTCTCCTTCAATATGGGCATACATCGCTCCCATAAAAGCCTGTTCGTTGATAAAATCCATTGTTTTTTCTTCCAGAAACTGTAACTTGTCATCCGCACCCCGTACTTTGGGAACAGTAAAATCAACAGTCGGTTCTTTTATTTTCAGAATTGTTTCAAACAGGATGCGCGGACCTTCCTGAATGTACTGACCCATTGAATGTAAATCCGTCGAATTCAGCACACTGGCCGGAAAGAGTCCCAGTCCTTCTTTTCCTTCCGATTCCCCAAACAACTGTTTCAACCATTCACTCAGATAAACCATATTGGGTTCATAGTTGACAAAGATTTCAATTTTCTTGTTTTTCTCAAACAGGATATGACGGATACTTGCATATATCAGCATATCGTTTTCCCAGAAGGAAGATGCCAGAAAATCCTGATGAGCCTGAATCGCTCCCCTCATGACTTCCTTGATGGGGATACCGGCACATGCCATCGGCAACAGGCCAACCGGAGTTAAAACTGAATATCTTCCCCCGATATCAGAAGGAATATAAAAACTCTTAAATTTTTCTTTTTTAGCAATCTGACGAAGCAGACCTGCTTCTGGATCTGTTGTTACATAGACCCGCTTATTGGCATCCCTGCCGTATTTTTCTTTCAACAGTTCATAAAACAGGCGAAATGCAAGAGCCGGTTCGGTTGTCGTTCCCGATTTGGAAATGACATTGATCGAAAAGTCCTTATCTGCCAGATAATCAAGCAGGGCCTTGGTATAGGTAGAAGAGAGCGTATGTTCAGCAAAGACAATTTCTAGTTCCGGTTTATGGAAATAGGAACCAAGCATTTCAATTGCAGCCTTAGCTCCAAGGTAGGATCCACCGATTCCAATGACAACCAGGACCTGACTCTGCTCTCTGATCTGTTTACTGACAGCCAGTATTTCGTCCCAGACCCCTTCCTCTTTAAAGAAGGGATTGTTGAACCACCCAATATAATCGTTTCCCAAACCGGTTTTTTCGATTAATTTGGTTCTTGCCAGTAGGGCAGCAGTACTTCTTTCTTCCAGTTCTTCCTTTGAAACAAATTTAAACAGTTCTTCATAGTTTAGGTGTATTTCTCTCATCTTGCACCTCTTTGTCTAATTCTTCTTTAATGAAATGGGGGAGCTTGTCCCGCAGAGTCTTAAAACCCAAACGAAACTTTGGAACTTCCACTTTTACGCCTCTGATTTTATTCACTGCCTTATAACTTAACTTTAACTGCTTGTTTTCTTCATCGACATCCATTACTTTTAACTTCACTTTATCGCCGATTACCACATAATCGCTGATATTCTTAACGTAGTTATCAGAAAATTCCGATATATGAATTAATCCATTATAATCATCAACTGTAACGAAGGCTCCATATCCGATAATACTGGTAATCAGACCATGAACAATGTCTCCTTTTTTAATCATCATGTTACCTCCTTTTTTTCTTTATAAATCGACTAATTCAACCCCGACAACACCAGGTACATCTTCCAGCAAAATTGCTTCGATTCCATCCTTGAGGGTTAAGTCAATGCTGGCACAGCCCACACAGGCTCCCAGCATTTTCACATAAACGATTCCATCCTGAAAACGGACGAATTCAACATCCCCACCATCGTGCTGAAGATAGGGGCGGATTTTATTGATTATATTACGAACGCGTAATTCAATTTCTTTGTTATCCATTCTTTCAACCTCCATTTATATTATTATACAATAAAATCATGCTTTTTGCACGCCTTTTACACGAACTTGCTTGAAAAAAGCATGAATGAAAATCATTCATGCGAAAAAATTACTTTTTCCAGTCTGTTTTAAACAGCCCGTGTAAGTTGCAATATTCAAATACAGTTTCCACTTCATCTTCCGTAAAAGCAAATTCAGCAACCGGTTCCTGCCCGGGTTGGAGGAATTTAAACTGACCCCCCTGTTTGGTCTGGACAAAAATCCACTTGATAAAGTGTGCCTCGACCATTGGGTGAATAACGCTTCCGACTTGAACACGAATTTTGTCATCCCCTGCTTTTGTTACTTCCGGTAAATGTTTTTCATAAACAGCTTCTGTAGAATTGGCTTCAATCAATGCCATCGGTTCACCGCAGCAAACCATCCGAACACCGCTATCATTCATCATTGTCGCGAAATTGCCACAATGTTTGCAATAATAAAATTTTTGTTCCCTCATTTTATCACCTCATTTTATTATAACACAGTTGTTACCTGTCTGTCAATCCTGGTCTTTATTTGATTTTCTTCTCCAACTGTTCGATTGGCATCGGTCGGTCAAAATAATATCCCTGCGTATACTGACAATTGATTTGTTTTAAAAACTGAACATGTTCGAGGGTTTCTACTCCTTCTGATACGACAACAAATCCCAATTCCTTTGCCATAATCGTAATGTTTTCGATGATTACCATCTCTTTTTTTCCAACATTATTATTTTTAAAGAAACCTTTGTCGAGTTTAAGGATATCGACTGGAATATCCCGTAATAAGATAAGGGAAGAATAACCGGATCCAAAATCATCAATGGCAATTTTGAAACCCAAATCACGAAGCGAACGAATTACAGAGAGAATTTCTTTAATATTCTCTTTAAACAGCGTTTCTGTCAACTCAATTTCAATCAACTGGGGTGGTACTTTATATTTCTTCAACAGGATGATAAAGTCATCCAAAAAGCCATCTGAACATAAATAATAATAGGATATATTAATCGATATCGGACAGATGGGCAGATGCTTATCCAAACGTTTACGCAGCAGAATGAACACCTGTTCACTGATGTAATAACTTAGTTTGTTGATAAATCCATTCTTTTCAAACAATGGAATAAAATCAATTGGCGGGAGCAAGGTTTCCTGATCAAATTGCCATCTTGTCAGGGCTTCACACCCAACAATCTTTTCTGTTGTGATATCATATTTGGGTTGATAGTAGAGGATGAATTTTCCTTCAGCCAAAGCCTCTTCCATTTTACTTTCCAATTGTTTTTCCTTCGCAAAATCAGCGACCATCGCCGGATTGTAATAGGCAGCGCGATTGGTGTTTTTGCCTTTAACTGTTTTTCGTGCCATTTCGGATTTATTCATAGCAAGCGTTATCTCTTCATCCACCGGCTCCAATAGATAGATACCGAGGGCAAAAGAAACCGACGCATTGCCGATATGTTTTTTCTTGATTTGCGTACAGTCTGAGGACATCCTTTGCAGTCTTTTATCCAGTGGCTTATCCGTGGTTACTTTCCAAAGAAAGACAAATCGGTCACCGCTGACCCGAGCACAGATTTCATCCGCAGCAGTTTCCTGTTGGATTTTTTGACCCAGTTCAAGCAGGAGCTGGTCGCCCGTCAAATAACCGTACGTTTCATTGACAAAGCGAAAATCAGTAATATCAGCAGAAATCAAGGCATAGGAAACAGTTTTATCCTGAATCAGGCGGTTTGCTTCCACTACAAATTTACTTAAATTATACATTCCGGTAAGTGGATCACGGAAGCTGACCCGTTCCACATAACTGGTTAAATCAAAGGAATAGAGAAGAGCTGTATCCCGGTAAGATCCGTTCTTTACTTTCGTAGCCGTCAGTCCCATCCATTGTTTTTGTAATTCATCATAATAATAGGAAGTATGGCGGTCTTTTTGCACCAGTTTACGCATCGGACAATTGGCGCAGGGCTCTTTTTCCTGTTTTAAGGCAACATAGCAGGTATCTCCGACCCGGGCTTCCGGATAGAGTTTCTGTAAGCGCTGCGATAAATAGACAAGTTCATATGTCTTATTGTTCACTGCATAGGAACTCAGTTCCCTTTCTTTAATAATTTCCTGAAAAACGGATTCATCATATGAAGTTTTTTCCTGTTTACGCATTTTCACCAATTGGGCTAAAATCAGTCTTCCCACTGTAAACAACGTAATCGTATCCTGCTTTTTTGGAAGGGGAATGGCATTGGGTGAAGTCAAAACAAATATTGCTTTTAATTTTCCTTCTTCAAATACACCAAATGCAACAATCGATTTTGTCTGGTCCGCTGCCAGGTAATCATAAACCAAAGGATATACTTTCTTTAAGGTTTCTATATCATTGACATAGGCAAGGCTGTCTTTATCAATGGTTGCGATAACATCCTTGCTG
>JAQUYJ010000090.1 GCA_028691905.1 Bacilli bacterium | reverse complement strand
TCAATGGCGAGAGATGGCTTTTGAACCACTTGTTTTGCATCGTCAACAGTAATGTGTTTTTCCTGCAATATGAAAGATATCCCTTCAACCGTATTAATTAAAAAACGAACATCCCCATTGGATACTTGGATAATATAATCTGCAGCTGCAGTATCTATTGTAATTTCTGGATCCAATATGGTCAAAGAGCGTTTTAAAGCAAGATTGAGGTCATCATTATTTAAATCATTTAACCGATAAATTAAACAGCGCGAACGAATAGCGGGACTGACAGAATGATAGGGATTAATAGTGGTCAAACCGATGATGTTAACTTTACCCGCTTCCACAAATTCCAGCAGGTAATCCTGAATATCTTTTTTCATGCGGTGAATTTCATCAATGATTAAAAAGAAAAGTGTTTTTTCACTTCCGCTTTCCATTGCCTTTTTTAAAGCAGCCTTATTGTCGGTAGATGCATTGAACATGATATAAGGAGCATTCAATTCAGCACAAATAACCAGGGCGAGGGTTGTCTTACCAATTCCGGGTTTTCCATAGAAAATGAGGGAAGGTAATTTTTTACTGTTAATCATTTTACGTATGACGCCTTTTGGCCCGACCAAATGGGGTTGACCAAAGATATCATCTAATTTTTGGGGACGAATCCGATAAGCTAGTGGTTCCATATATTCACCTTTATAAGTTTATTTTAGCACAAAGCTCAAAAAAAGTAAATCATGAGCGTTGAAATTTCAATAAATGTAAAAAATTAGTGCAAAATTAGTGCTTTTTTGCTATAATAGTAGTATTCAGGAGGAAAGACAGATGGATTACAAAAAATATATTAAAGCAGTAAAGGATTTTCCTATACCGGGTATTTTATTTCGTGATATAACACCTTTGATGAGTGATGGAGAAGTATTTCATCAAGCATGTGCTGAATTAACCCAGTTTGCTCAGACTGTCCATGCGGAACTGGTAGTCGGACCCGAATCAAGAGGATTTATATTTGGATGTCCTATTGCCAATAATATGAAAATAGGATTTGTACCAGTTCGTAAACCAAATAAATTACCACGGGAAACAATTGAAGTTACCTATGATTTAGAATATGGAAGCAACACATTGTGCATGCACCAGGATGCCATAAGAAAGGGACAACGGGTTTTAATTGTCGATGATCTGTTGGCGACTGGCGGAACCATCAAAGCTGCTATTGAACTGGTTGAAAAAGCAGGCGGCACAGTAGCTGGAGTAGCTTTTTTAATCGAATTAAGTGACCTGAAAGGTCGGGAAGTATTAAAAGGTTATCAAATTAAGACATTAATAACCTATTAAAAAACAGGAAAAGGGGAAAGTTTTATGCGAAGCACCATGACAATAGAGCGTGTATTGGAACAAGTCAAGACTTATATTCACAATGAAAAAAGTCTTGATATGATTTTTCGCGCCTATATTTTGGCTGAAGAAAAACATCGTGGTCAATTCCGTAAATCAAATGATCCCTATATTCAACACCCACTGGAAGTGGCTTTCATGTTGGCTGAACTTCACACCAGTCCAGCGACAATCACCGCCGGTTTACTGCATGATTTAATAGAAGATACAGATGTCACAAAGGAACACGTAAAAGAACAGTTTGGAGAAGATGTCTGTAATATTGTTGACGGTGTAACGAAAATCAGTAAATTAAAATACATGACCAAAGAAAAAGCACTTGCCAAATCGCATCAAAAGATATTATTGGCAATGGCCAAAGATATTCGTGTTGTATTGGTTAAATTAATTGACCGTGTTCATAATATGCGGACACTCGAGTATCAGCCCAATGAAAAACAGCACTTGATAGCGAAGGAGACCCTGGATTTATATGCTCCTTTGGCTCATCGGATGGGTATGTACCGGGTTAAAGCAGAATTGGAAGACATCAGCTACAAATATCTGGAACCAGAAAACTATCAGAGGGTTTTCCAGCTAGTAAATGAACAGCGGTTAACTCGTGAAGAAGACATTAACCAAATGAAAAGTCGGATTGAGGAGATTTTACAGGAAAATCATATTCAACAATTTGAAATACGGGGTAGAGTAAAAAACATCTTCAGTGTATGTAAGAAAATGGAACAGAAACAATTGGACTTCGAACAGATTTATGATTTGTTGGCTCTGCGAATCTTGGTTCCCAGTATTGAAAACTGTTATCATGCTTTGGGCTTGATGCACGGCGAATGGACTCCCATTCCAAAACGGTTCAAAGATTATATAGCAACCCCAAAACCCAACCTGTACCAGTCCCTCCATACAACTGTTGTTGGTTTGAATGGCAAAATATATGAAATCCAAATTCGAACTTACGAAATGGATGAAGTCGCTGAATTGGGAATTGCTGCCCATTGGGCATATAAGGAAGACAAAAAAGGGTATGCTCCTGAAATCGAACAGCTAGAAGTAGCTGCGAAACTGAAATGGTATAAAGAGTTGCTTACCTATGCTGAATTGGGAGAACTGGAAGACAGTGATCCACTTCAAAATATTAAAGAAGATATTTTTGGAGCAAATGTCTATGTATTTACACCAAAAGGAGATGTTATGGATTTTCCTAATGGCGCTACACCACTGGACTTTGCCTATCGAATTCATACCGAAGTTGGAAACCATACTGTTGGAGCAATCATTAATAATAAAATTGTTCCCCTTACTTATAAACTTAAAACCGGGGATGTAGTCGAAATAAAAACTTCCAAAAATTTTAATGGTCCTAATGAAGCTTGGCTTAAAATCGTTAAAACTTCCCATGCCAAACATAAAATTATTGCTATCCTAAATCGACAAAAACGGGAATCTTTAATTGAAAAAGGTAAGGAAGACTTTGCACTAGCCCTGAAAAACGAAAATGCAACCATAAAGCTTACTGATAAAGTGGTAAGTGATCAATTTCAAAAATTTGGAATAAATAATTTGGATGATTTCTATTATGAAATCGGGAAAAACAGTTTATCAGCACATGGTGCTATAAATAAATTAATAGGCAATACCGCTGTTGACGAAGAAGCACTAATAAAACAATATACTGAAAATGAACGAAGAAGAAGAAAAACAGTTAATGAATACAGTATTTTAATAGAAGGTTTAGACAAAGCCCGTATTCATCTGGCTAATTGCTGCCACCCCATTCTCGGTGATAATATTATAGGATATGTCAGTAAAGGCGCAGGAATTGTTGTTCATCGTTTGGAATGCCACAATATTAAACACACCCAGGAAGAGCGTTTTATCGATGTGATTTGGGATGATGAGTTTGAATCAAAAGGATATGATACTTCCATAACGATTCTTGCTTTTGATCGGCGCAATATAGTAGCTGAAATTATTAATACACTGAACAGTACATCTGCAAGTATTACTTCCATTTCTTCCAATAAAAATAAAGATGGCGATTTAGTAACAAAAGTGAAACTTGTCGTCCGCAACCTTTCTATTCTTCAAAATGCTATTACGAATCTGTATAAAATATCAGATATTTATAACATTGAAAGGGTGATTAAATGAGAATCATCATTCAACGCGTAAAAAATGCAAGTTGTACTGTTGATCAAAAGCAGATCGGCACTATTGAAAAGGGATTACTGCTTTTGGTCGGATTCACACACAGCGATACGGAAGATGTTCTGAATAAAGCAGTGAAAAAAGTGATAAACTTACGGATTTTTGAAGATGAACAGCATAAGATGAATAAGAATGTAGTACAAATTGATGGGGCCATTCTGTCCATTTCTCAGTTCACACTATATGCTGATGTAAGTGAAGGCAATCGACCTTCTTTTACCCAGGCAATGGAAGCAAATCAGGCAAAAAAATTGTATTTACAATTTAATGCAATGCTGCGCAACAATGGTTTAACCGTTGCTGAAGGTCAATTTGGTGAACACATGGAGCTGCATTTTATCAATGATGGCCCGGTGACAATATCATTGGAATTTTAGAAAGTTATTCGTCTAACTTTCTTTTTTCTTAACAAAAAAGGTGAATTGTGTTATAATAAAAAAAGGGGGTGGTTCGATGAGAATTCGCGATTTATATCAAAAATTAGCTAAATTAAATCCGAGTATGGATTTAATAGAAGACGTAAAAACCCTGAAAAATCAATGTCTAATCGAACAGAATAATGAGTATTTTTATTTAGCTTCCCTGCTTTTAATTGATATATACATTCAATATGAAATGTTGGATGAAGCCTTGGCTTTATTAAATAAGGATTTTGTCGATTTTGATGCAACTACTTTTCAGAATATTTATGTTTCTTTTCTGGAAAGAATTATATATGTATATATTCAAAAAAGAAATTATCTTGTTGCACAGCACTACGTATTTGAAAAAAGAAAATATATCGACAGCAAAAACCGCGATGTTATTAACAGATGGTATTTGGAGATGGCTTATATAATTGCAGAGACTAATCAGCAAAGTAAAGCATTAACCCATTTACAGGCAATTGTCGAAAATTTTCCCAGTGAGGAAATACTGTCCCATACACTCAGTAACATGACTAAATTATATATTGATCAGAATCTTATTAAAGAAGCCAAACAGACGTTAAATGAATGTTTGCAAGTCACTTTTGAATTGGAAGGATTACAGTACTGTGATTATTTATTGGCTAAAATATGTGTTTTAGAAAAGAAATATCATGAAGCAATGGTTTTGTATCGGGGTTTGTTTCAGACCCAAATTCAAAAAGAATTTTTAGGG
>JAQUYJ010000089.1 GCA_028691905.1 Bacilli bacterium | reverse complement strand
ACTTTAAAAGTATACTGAGAATCCATTTTTACATTACGGAATTGTTCAATCAATTCTTCTTTCACAAATTCTTTTACTTCGTTTCGATAAGAACGAATAATTCCATTCAAATCACGAACACTCATTTCTGCAGCTGCTTCCAATGTAAGTTCAGTATCAATTGCCATTGCAGCAGTGATTAATTTCATCTTACCAATAGTGATTCCTAATTCCTCGGCTTGAGTTTTGATTTCATCGCTTGCTCCAATTGATGCTTTAATAACTTCTAAATTCATTTGTCTTTCCTGAACAAAAGCCTGGACTTTCTCAGCAATTTTTTCTTCAAGATCTGTTGTGTCTTCCTCTGTATTAGCAGCTGCTGTTACAACAATTGCATTTTCTTCATCAAAGCCAATATAACCAAGTTCAGTTGCCAATGCCAATATTTGTACAACCACATCATCAACAGCCAATCCAGCAAAGTCAGTGTCCAGCAACATAACTGCTGCATCATCATTTAACGGATTTACTTCAGCTACCAAGCCATCTTCTCCAGTAATAATTTCAACAGAAGGATTAATATCAACTGTTAGATAAGCATTACTAATCTGATATTCCTCATCTGCTGGGGCAGTAGTACATCCCATAATTCCAAAAGTCAAAGCGACCATTAAAACAACAATAAATAAACTTTTCATTTTTTTCATTTTTTTCTCCTTTTTCCTTTCACCTATATAACAATTAAATTCGCGTTTTTGTCAGTAAAATTTAATTATTTTCAACAAAGTTTTGATAATATACTTCGAAAAGATTGATTTCTGCTGAATCTTGAAAAGATTGATCAGTTTGTTCTAGCAAATGACGGTACTCATTATAATTTGCAATAATTGTTTGTAATAGACGCATTCTCATACCATTGCTTCTCTTTGCATTTTGGATAAGCGAACGCAAAACCAAGATTTTCTTTTGAATATTTATTTTTATTTCTATTTGAGGATCTTCAGGATCAACGGGAAGTTCACTTTGTTGGCTAAAATCGTCATCCAATTCATAATCAATTGGATCAATTCGACCTGATTCTCTAATCTGATTCCTTGCTGCAATTTTAAGAGCATTTATTTCAGAACGATATTTCTGTTTGATTTGTTCGACTTGTTCTTCGTTTTGGGCTTGTTGAATGGCTTCCTCTTTTTTAATATTAAAATCAGCGATTGCTCCCTGATAAACCGATTTGAAGTCATCCACATCTTGCTGATTATATTGTCGGGCTATTCGATTTAGTTCTCCCTGCGATAATTTCAAAGCTTCCTTTATGGAAAGATCCGGATTGTTCTGTCTTGCTTCCTGGATGGAATTCATCAATCCATTGCTAATTCCCAAATCCTTAGCCAAAGCTTTTATATCATCCTTAAAATCATTAATTTCGGTTTGAAACAAAGCGCTTTTTTGTGTTCTGTAATTCATTACTCTTGTCTCTATAAGTTGAGCCAATCGAGCTTCTTCTTCTTCGTTTTGGTGGATTGCAGAAATGCGGACAATTTTTTCTTCATCAGCCATATCCAGATATCCCAATTCACCTGCCAGATCAAGAATAACTGCAATTGCTTCTTCAATTGTTTTTTGAGCAAATAAGATTTCATTATCCTGTAACAAAATTTCTCCATCCAAATTCAGCGGTTTCACATCAATTACATTTCCGCTGGCATCCACTTCTATTTCAACGGATGGATTGATATCAATTGTAACCATGCTGTTGGCAACGGTAGCAGGAGGTTGAACAAAAATCAGGATAAATAAAAATACAGATAGAAAAGCAATACTTAAGGCATGACGAAAAGAAAATGCAAATTTTCTTGGATGATTGATAGATAATCCAAGTTGCATTTTTAACTGATCTTTTCTATTAGGAGCAGAAATGCGATATTCTTCGCGAAATCTTTTCTTCCAGTTCCTGTCAGACATATTCATCCTCCTTTACTTTTTTCCGTAATTTTGTTAGAGCTTGGTCCAGTTTCCAAGTAACACCACTTATCGATAAATTGGTAATCTCTGCTACCTCTCTTCGTGTTTTGTTTTCACCAACACACAGCATCACAATCAAAAACTCTTCTTCATTCAATGTTTTCATTGCTAAATCAATCAAAGGAGTGTCTTTGTTCATGGATTCATCTTGGATGAGATCAATTGATTCCACATCCACAAGTACTTCTCTTTTTTGTTTATTGAATTCATTTAGTGCCATGTTTCTAGCTATGGTAACAAGCCAAGCCCGGGGGGATGTATTTTGCTGATAGGAATCAATTTTTTCCAGCATTTTCATAAAAACATCCTGCATAATATCTTCCGATCTGGCTTTATCTTTTATGATTTGATAAATGGTATAATAAATCATTCGATACGTTTCCTCATAAACAATATCGAAGTGATTCATTTTTCCTTTTTTCAAGGCTTGTAAACTATTTTCAAGGCGTTTTTCATTATACATGGCTAGCTCCTAAAACTAGTTCATCATACCCTTCAACTATATAACAATTAAAGAAGGGATTTTGCTAGTAATTTATTATATCATATTATAAACAAAAAAACCGGATTTCCGGTTTATTTTGCTCGTTCTTTTTTTACAAGTTTATATATTTCTTCAGTAGCAAAATGAATTTTTGTGACAACGTTTCTTTGATTTAAAGGATAAATATAATACGTATCCTGCAATGTCGACAGGTCAATGCAATCCCCTCTTCCCATATAATTATATTCTATATGGCAAGAATACATGGACAGTGGATCTTTTTCCAACAAGAAATCTTCACCATCGAAATTTCCTTCCAAGCGAAATCCTTTTTTTGAATGGGTAAGCGTTGCTTCTCCGAGCCGAATATACCCTTTCGCATTAGGGAGCGAATCAACTACAACCCGATCCTGGAAAAAGTATTTTCCTTCCATAATCTCTTGATGAACCATTTGCCGTTCATATTCATACCAATCAGGGATATGGCTGAATTCTGTTACCCCTTCTACTGCTTTGAGTTCACCCAAATCTGACATTTTCCAATGTTTGTGACATTTATCACACCATATTTCATCTTTATCTGAGTTCATATGATGTTCACTGTGGCAATTGGGACATAAGTATAAAACTTGATGTAATCCCTTTGCTCTGTTTTCAAAATTGATTCGAATATTGTTTTCCTTTTGCCAACGGTATTCATCATACTCGAAAGCCTCATTGATCCGGCGGTTGATTTCATCTACTGTGAGTGTTTCTATTTCTTCCTGCTTGACAATGGCTGTCATGTCAGCAGCAATTTTATTCTTGCGGTCTTCCAGATTCCAAACAGGGGAAGACAGGTAATTGCCATGCATGTTTAAGACAACTACCGGCTTTTTCATCATTTTTACGAGCTTACCCAACGATTCCGGTAAGATTGCAGTCGTACCAATCAGGGAATATCTGGCTTCGGGATATATCGCCATTACACTTTTATTTCGTTCCAAGGCATATTTTAAATGGCGAATCAAAATTGGATCATTCGTGAATTTTCGTTTGCAAATACATCCAACATTTCGAAGCAACCATTCATTAATTAAAAAACCATCAATCGCAACAATATAATTCGCAGGATGAGGAAAAATCGCTTTTGTGGTTACTTTAAAATCAATAAAGGCATGATGAGTACAAAGTAAAATATACGGGGGCTTTATCCCCTCCATATTTTTTTTCGTTATCGTTAAATGATGTTTCCTAGTAGCACCAAAACTTAATAGCCATGTCAATGGTCGCAAATAAAACCGCTGTTTGATTGGCTTTTTTTCCATATCAAAACGGGGTATCCCGTGATCTTTTCTCATTGGTTCTCCTTATTTCTTTTTAATAATATTATTATAACTTAAAAACAGGGTTGTTGTAAAGAAAATGATGTTTTATTTTGTCTTCTTCTGCTTTTATGATACAATATAGTTAGGAGGAAGATTTTAAAATGAAAATATTTTTAGATACAGCCATTGTGGAAGAAATCAAAGAAGCAGCCCAACTTGGTATCATTGATGGAGTTACCACCAATCCCAGTCTTATCCTGAAAAGTGGCAGAAAACTGGAAGACACTTTAAAAGAAATAGCTACTCTGGTCGATGATTGCATTTCGGGAGAAGTCATTGCCCTGGATGCAGAAGGAATGGTGAAAGAAGCTCGCGAATTAATGAAAATAAGTCCCAAAATTGTTATCAAAGTACCAATGACCAAAGAAGGATTAAAAGCAGTGCGAATTCTATCAAAAGAACAGATTCGGTCAAATGTTACATTAGTCTTTTCTGCCAACCAGGCACTGCTTGCCGCGAAAGCTGGAGCTACCTATGTTTCACCATTCTTGGGAAGACTTGACGATATCAGTCAGGAAAGTCTCATTCTTGTGGAAGATATTAAAACCATATTTGACAACTACCATTTCCCTACCCAAATTATTTGCGCGAGCATCCGCTCTCCCCTTCATGTTTTGAACTGTGCAAAAATTGGAGCTGATATTGCAACCATTCCCTATAAGACATTAATGGAAATGTTTAATCATCCACTGACAGATATTGGGATAAAACGATTCCTCGATGATTATGCAAAAATGAAATAAGAATCCCACCGGGGATTCTCAGACTGTTGACAAACTGTCAGCAGTCTTTTTTATGTCTGGTAATTTGACCTCAAAAATGTTATAATATATATAATGTAATATTAAATTGAAGAGGTGCTGTTATGTTCTATCAAAAAAGCGATGA
>JAQUYJ010000088.1 GCA_028691905.1 Bacilli bacterium | reverse complement strand
TACAAATCATTTGTACTTGATTTCTGTCTAAATAAACAGCTTCATCGCTTTTTTGATAGAACATAACAGCACCTCTTCAATTTAATATTACATTATATACATTATAACATTTTTGAGGTCAAATTACCAGACATAAAAAAGACTGCTGACAGTTTGTCAACAGTCTGAAGCACAATAATGTGCTTTTTTTATTAGAAATTCAACTTTACAAATTGAGGGTAAATTAATATACCAAGGATTGCTGAAATACCTGCAGATAAGAATATATAGGGAAAATTATAAATAATAAAGGAAAAAATATACAGATAAAGTGTTCCTCCTTTACCGGCACCAAAAACGCCTTCCAAAAATACTCCATCATACCCCCATATTCCCGCATTCAACACTCCGCTGAAACCGGAACTAATCCAGCGAATAAATGCAGCAAGTAAAAACCCAAAAAAGAAATACAATTTATTTCCTTTCAGTGCTTTTTTTGAGAATAATCCGGCAATCGCAACACTTCCAAAGCCAATCACATAATCCAGTACGAATGAAATCGCGTTAAATCCATACCCATCAATAACAAAGCAGGATAAAACACCAAAAGTTATACCCGCACCAAGACCATATTTCCAACCGCAGGCATAAGCCACGATGACAAGCGGCAGCATCGAAATCGTTATGCTTCCCCCTCTTGGCATATCCATTAAAGGGATAGCTTTAAAAATCAAATCAATTACCAATGCAAGACTGGTCATAACGGATGCATAAGTTAATTTTAATACTTTTTTATCTTTCATTTGTTCCTCCCCAATAAAAAAAGTCCTTTATAGGTAAAAGAACAAGTTCTTTCCCTACGCTAGCATTACCTAGATCAGGTTTTAGGGTCGTTAAATAAATAACCTCTCAGCCGAAGCTCCCCTTTTATTATCTGAATATATTATAACGCAAAAGAAGGTGCCTGTCAAGAAAAGTACAAAAAACCCTTCACACCATAATTGTGAAGGGTCGTTTTTATTCGGTATCTTCCAATAATATCGTCTCAACGACAATAGTTTTAATTCGTCTGTTTTGTACTACTTCGATAGTGAAAACTACATCATATTCATTTTTAATTGGATTTTCAAAATCATCATTCTCGTAAATGGCATGAAAATGGATTTGTTTCCCTGTATAGGGGGTTTCTTCGCACATTTCATATACATAGCCACCTACTGTAGAGTAAATGGATTCCGGAATATCTCCCAAATGAAGTGTTTCAAATAAAAATTCCAAACTCATTTCTGCAGTTATTAAATATTTATTTGGAGCAAGCTCAACCATTTTTTCCTGATCCATTTCCTCGTTGTATTCATCGTATTCATCGTATATTTCACCAACTAATTCTTCCAATGCATCTTCCATTGTAACAATACCACTGGTTCCACCGTATTCATCGCTTACTACTGCAAAATGTTTTTTTAATTTCTGCATTTCGCGGATTAAATCATCCACTTTTGTAGATTTGGAGACATAGATGGGTTTGGAAATCAGTTTATGAATATCAATGTTTTCTGGTTTCAATTTAATATAGGCAGTCAGAAAATCGCGTTCACTAAGAATACCTAAAATATTATCTTTGTCATTTTCATAAACAGGCATTCTTGAAAATTGATATTCGAAAAAACGATCTTTAATTGATTCAATACTGTCATTGATTTCGATAGCAATTACATCAACACGCGGCGTCACAATATCGTATACTGTTATTTCATTTAAACCAATAGCGCTTTGCAACAATTCAGCATCATCTTTTTCAATCACACCTTCGTTTTCCATTACATCAATAATGGATTCCAATTCGTCTTCGGTAACATAGGGTGAATTGTTATTTGATTTTGTTTTCTTAAACATGGCTTTTTTTAATTTCAACAGCAACCATGATAAAGGATAAAACATTTTAATGATAAAATACAATGGGCCGGAATAGCATAATGCAACTTTTTCTGCATTTTCTTTGCTATATGATTTTGGCATGATTTCACCGAATATTAAAATGATAACAGTCATTACGACGGTATTGATAATACTGGATATCGTCGGATCAAGAATTGTACGCGTCAAAATATAGGCAGCAATAGTTGTGGCTGCTATATTTACTAGGTTATTTCCGATAAGGAGTGTTGTTAATGTTAAATCAAACTTCTCGGCAATATACAGCGCTTTTTTTGCACCTTTTTTCTTTTCTTCCACATAATTCCGTAAACGAATAATGTTTACACTGGAAAAAGCTGTTTCAGCTGAAGAAAAGAACGCTGAAGCAACCAATAAAAATACTAATAAAATTAGTAATGGTAGATAGCTTACAAAATTTGTAAAATTAAATATAGTAAGAAACCTATAACTGTCCGGCTCGAGAGGAACCAAAAAAAACCACCTCTTTTTTAATTGTTAATAAATGTATTATACTCTATTTTTTATTAAAAGTCTATATCAATTCTGTGATTTGAACTCATTTAAGTATTTTTCATACCAATTTCTGACACTTTCACCATCAAAAGGTTCTTTTTTTTCTTCTATGTAGGATAGTAGTGTTTGCATATTATTATCAATGATATGAATTAATTTATCGGAATAATGAAGGTTTTTAATATTGAAATCATATTCATCACGGTCTAATTCCAGCACTTCTCCATCAGGAAAAAGTTTAATATCAAGATCGTAATCAATATATTTTAATCCTTCATCATCAACGACATAGGGTGAACTCAAATTACAATAATAATAAATTTTTTGTCCTCTGAGCATGCAAATGACATTGAACCAATGATCTTTAAAAAAATAACAAACAGCCGGTTCTCTGGTTTTCCACTTCCAGCCATCGCCATCAATCACTTCGACTTCATTATTGATTAAAACGATCATGTCCTTTGACTCGTGTATTTTCACGACATCTTTCCAAACACGATGCAATTCACCATCGTGTTTGTAACTAAGGATATTCATTCTGTCCATTATACC
This sequence comes from Bacilli bacterium, assembly GCA_028691905.1. GTDB lineage: Bacteria > Bacillota_I > Bacilli_A > ML615J-28 > CAG-698 > JAQVOS01. Next base: position 1,759 of record JAQUYJ010000088.1, on the reverse strand, counting down.
ACTTCTTTCTTATACCTATTATAACATAAAAAGTGAGATTACCAAGAATTTTATTCCATTACTTTTTCAATGTTACAACAGTAGCGCCCATTCCACCTTCATTTTGACCCCCATAACGATATTCCTCGACATGGGAATTAGTTTTCAGTATTTCTTGAACCAATTTTCTAATTGTGCCTGTTCCATACCCATGAATAATAGATACGATTTGTAATCCAGCATACACTGCCTGATCCATATACGCTTCAATCATATCTTTTGCTTCTTCGTACCGCTTTCCACGCAGATCCAATGAAGAAGAGACCTGTGGTCTAAGGGATATTCCACCAGATGTTCGGGGTTCTTGCTTGATGGCAATTGGTTTTGCCAATAAAAGATTTTTTTTATCCAATTTAAGAGAGGCATTTCCAACCAAAATCTCGTATTTATTGTTATTTAATATTTTGAGTACTTTTCCATAACAGTCATAACTCTTAACATAAACAGTATCATCCAATTCTATTTCTTTGTTTTCTTGTATATGATCTCCGCTTATCTGTGTTTGCTGTAAATCACGGATTCGATGGGTTAAATCAGCTATTTCAGGAAGACTTACGGCTTTGTTTTTGGTCGCTTTCAAATCATTCAACAATTCTTCCATTTGGTGCATCGATCTGGCTATCAATTCGCTGGCTTTCTGATTCGCTTGAGTAATAATCATACTCTCTTTATCTTGAATAGTTTGCTTTAACGAATCAATTTCATTTTCCTTTTTCGTTAATATATTTAATTTTTCTTCATTTTCTTTGATTTTATTATCCAATTGGTGAGATTGCTGTATCAGTTTTTGTAACATTAAATTTAAATTGTCATTTTTTGTAAATAAATACGCATTTGCTTTCGCTAAAACCTCTTCTTTCAGACCAAGGTTGCTCGCAATTTTCAATGCATTGCTCATACCGGGAACACCGATTAATAATTTATAGGTTGGCTGCAGTGTCATCTCATCAAATTCAACACTTGCATTAATCAATTTTTTTGAATGAAATGCGTGCATTTTTAATTCTGAATAATGGCTGGTGGCGATGACTAAACAATTCTGGTCGATTAAATAATCAAAAATGCCAATTGCAAGACTCGCTCCTTCAGCAGGATCTGTTCCAGAACCAAGTTCATCAAGTAAAACAAGTGAGTTAGGAGTAACTTGATTCATCATATGGATTACATTCTTCAAATGAGAAGAGAAAGTGGACAAATTTTGATAAATGCTTTGCTCATCACCGATATCAGCAAAAACATTATCAAAAATCATTACATCGCTGTTTTCACTGGCTGGTATTAACATTCCGGCTTGAACCATTAGTGATAACAAGCCAATAGTTTTTAATAAAACGGTTTTTCCACCTGTATTCGGACCTGTAATAATGATTCCCTGATAATCTTTACCTAAAACGATATTATTTTTAATGACATGTTCGACATTTAACAGCGGATGAAAGCACTGTTCCAGATTTAAAAAATGGTTTTTGTTAATGCGGGGTTTTTTGGCATCGATTTTTATTGCATAACTGGCTTTCGCAAATATGATATCCAATTCCAAAAGGATGTGATAGGATTGAGTTAATGATTCAAACACATCATTTATCAACAAGCTTGCTTCACGTAAGATGCGAAAAATTTCTTCTTTTTCTTCTCCTTTCTTTTCGTTTAATTCATTGCTTAAAACATAGATAGCAGTCGGTTCTATAAAAACAGTTTCCTTACTTGCTGACTGATCGTG